>NZ_JABUMQ010000199.1:0-20998 GCF_013336645.1 Myxococcus sp. CA039A
CCCCTGTAACCCACCCGAGGGGGGACCCGGGTGCCAGGCCTTCACGGGCCCGGCCCGACGGCAGGCTCCCGGGCACCCTCCCCTCGACAGGCTGTTTTCCATGGTTATGGGGAGACGACGCTTGCCGCCCACCCGGGCGCCCGGAGGCCCTGTACCCATGACCGTCGAAGCTGCCCCCCAGCGGGAAACCCACGCCTTCCAGGCGGAGATCAACCAGCTCCTCAGCCTGGTCATCAACTCGCTCTACAGCCACAAGGAGATCTTCCTGCGTGAGCTGGTGTCGAACGCGTCGGACGCGCTCGACAAGCTGCGCTTCCGCGCGATTACGGAGCCGGAGCTCCTGTCGGACGCGCCGGAGCTGGAGCTGCGCATCACCCCCGACGCGGAGAAGAACACGCTCACCATCGAGGACACCGGCATCGGCATGTCCCATGACGAGCTGGTGAAGAACCTGGGCACCATCGCCCACTCCGGCTCGCGCGAGTTCCTCCAGATGGCGACCCAGCGCGGGCAGAAGGACGTGCAGCTCATCGGCCAGTTCGGCGTGGGCTTCTACAGCGCGTACCTCGTCGCGGACCGGGTTGAAGTCGTCAGCCGCGCGGCGGGCAAGGACTCGCAGGCGTGGAAGTGGTCCTCGGAGGCCCACGGCTCCTTCACCGTGGAGCCCGCCGAGCGCGCCGCCCGGGGCACCGCCGTCATCCTCCACCTGAAGGAGGACCAGAAGGAGTTCCTGGACGAGTGGCGGGTGCGCTCGCTGATTACGCAGTACTCCGACTACGTGGGCCACCCCATCAAGCTCCAGGTGAAGAAGACCACCGGGACGGGGGACGACGCGAAGACGGAAGTCGCCCTGGAAGTGGTGAACAAGGCGAGCGCGCTGTGGCAGCGCTCGAAGAGCGAAATCACCGACGAGCAGTACCAGGAGTTCTACAAGCACCTGACCCACGACTGGGACGTGCCGCTGGCGTGGACGCACTTCAGGGCGGACGGCAACCAGCAGTTCACCGGGCTGCTCTTCGTGCCGAAGAACCCGCCGTTCGACTTGAACGCGCAGCAGCAGCGCGGGGTGCGGCTGTTCGTCAAGCGCGTGTTCATCATGGACCGCTGCGAGGAGCTGGTGCCGCAGTGGCTGCGCTTCGTGCGCGGCGTCATCGACTCGGATGACCTGCCCTTGAACGTGTCGCGCGAGCTGCTCCAGGACTCGCAGGTGGTGCGCGCCATCCGCAAGCACGTGGTGAAGAAGTCGCTGGACCTCCTGGAGAAGCTGGCCAAGGACAAGCCCGAGGACTACACGGCGTTCTGGAAGTCGTTCGGCACGGTGCTCAAGGAGGGTCTGGCCACCGAGGCCGAGCACAAGGACAAGCTGGGCGGCCTCCTGCGCTACGAGAGTTCGCGCGAGGAGGGGCTGACGTCGCTTTCGGACTACGTGTCGCGCATGAAGGAGGGCCAGGAGGCGCTCTATTACATGTACGGCGAGTCCCGGAAGGCGGTGGAGGACAGCCCGCACCTGGAGGCGCTGAAGCAGCGCGGCTACGAGGTCCTCTTCATGACGGACCCGGTGGACGAGTGGGCCGCGCAGGGGCTGCGCGAGTTCCAGGGCAAGCCGCTGGTGTCCGCGCTCCAGGCGGACCTGAAGCTGCAGTCCACCGACGAGCAGAAGAAGGAGCACGAGCAGAATTCGGAGGGGCTGAAGGGACTCACCGCGAAGATGAAGGACGTGCTGCAGGACTCGGTGCGCGAGGTGCGCGTGTCGGACCGGCTCACGGACTCGCCGGTGTGCCTCGTGGTGCCGGAGGGCGGCTCGCCGGCGTACCTGGAGCGGCTGCTCCAGCAGCGGGGCAAGGGGATGCCGCGCGTGAAGCGCATCCTGGAGGTCAATCCCAAGCACCCGGTCATCGAGCACCTGAAGGCCGTGCACGAGAAGGACCCCGCGCAGGCGCAGGTGTCCGAGTGGATTGAACTCTTGCATGACCAGGCGCTGCTCACCGAGGGCAGCACCATCTCCGACCCGAACCGCTTCGCGCGTCGGCTGACGTCGCTGCTGACGCAGGTGGCGGGGCTGGCCGCGAAGGCGCCGGTGCCCGAGGTTCCGGCCCCGGCGGTGCCCACGCAGGCCGCGAGCTGACGGCGGCGGCCATGGACCTCCGCCCTGCTTATCCGGGGCTGGAGGTCCGTGGCGGGACTGTTCCGCCGACGTCTGGTGGACAGCGCTGGTGACCTTTCGCGCAAATCGAGGCCGCGGCATTAGACAGCCTTGTGAGTGATAGGGAATGATGGCCGGATGTCCCAGACCTCCTTCGCCGTCTTCACTTGCGACATCCTTCCGACGGCGGCCCCCTCGGCGCGCGCCGCCATCCAGGGAGTGGTCCGAGCCGAGCTCAGCAAGCCCCGCCGGCGCGTGCGTCAGCCGCTCGGCAACCAGTGGCTGGTGCGCTTCGATGACGGGGGCTTCAACGCCTTCGTCCTGGTGATGAGCACGCTGCGCGCGCGCCACCCGGATGCCTTCCGCTATCTGGTGGTGGGCTGGAATGACATGGGCTCGGTGGCGCTCTATCCGCTGGGTGGCGCGGCGCCCACGACGCTCAGCCTCGTGACGGCGATGGCGGCCGTGGCCTCTGGCGCGGATGAGCTGGCGGCGCCATTGCTCCTGGCCTCGGGGCCGCTGACCGCGGAGTCGTTCCCCTTGCAGTGGACGGAGGAGGCCGGCGCCGCGGAGGACCTGCTGGGTGCGCCGCCGCCCCGGGCGAAGCGAGCTGCCGCGACGGGCCCCCGGCGAACGGTGACGCGTGCCAGGACGGCGCCCGTGGCTCCGGCGGCGAGCGTCGCCGTGCCGGTCACCGCCAGCGTGGCGGTGGTGCGGGAAGTGGCGCCCGTCGCGAAGGCTCCCGTGGCGCCCACCGTGAGCGAGGCTCCGGCGAGTGTGGACGAGGAGACGAAGGGCCGTGCGCGCAAGAACGCCCGTCGCAAGGTGGGAAGCGGCAAGGCGCGTGGGAAGCAGGCCGCGAAGCGCGCAGGTGCGAAGGCGGGTGGCAAGAGCGCCGCGAAGGCACCTCGTGCGGAGCGCGCGGCCGAGGCCGCGAAGCGGCGGCGTCCTACCGCGACCAGCAAGCGGTCCGGGGGAGCCCTCAGCCGCAAGCGGCGCGGTGCGACGGTGAGCGCCAAGCGCTCCACGTCGGTCAAGGCGACGCGAGGTGCCGCGGCGAAGGCCAAGGCGCCCAAGGCCCCTCGCGGGGCGGCGAAGCGCAAGGGCAAGAACCGCGCTCGCTGAGCCGAAGCCTGAACGCCGCGCTCGTCGATTCGAGATGGAGCGCGGCGCTCGCTGAGCCGAAGCCTGAACGCCGCGCTCGTCGATTCGAGATGGAGCGCGGCGCTCGCTGGGCCGCGGCATGAGCCCATGCGCGCGGAGATGTGGCTGAACACGGTGCTCGCCTCGCAAGCGCGGTGCCCACCGTGCGCGCTGCCCCCCGCTACGAGTACAGCCCCAGGTCCGTGAGCACGGCCTCGGCCGCGCGTCGCCCCGAGCCCAGCGCGCCATGGATGGACGCGCTGTCCCGATGGTCACCGCACACGTAGAGCCCGGGTGACAGTCGGACCGGACGGTGCGGAGGCTCCAGCGCCTCCACCGTCTGCGCGGGCAACGCGAACGGCAGCGAGTACGTCCGCAAATGCCGCCACTCCGCCACGCCCGCGCCAAACCACTCCTTCAATTCCTCGCACACCCGCGCGCGCAGCGCCTCCCCATCCGAGGACACGCCCAGCACCGACACGGACACGAGGGACTGTCCGCGCGGCGCATACGCCGGAGAGACCTCGCTCATCATCGCCACGTTGTTCACCACGCCCCGCCCCTCGCCGTTGAGCACCAACCAGGGCCCCTCCACCGGAGGCGCGGGCGCGGCGAAGTAAAGACACGTCACCGCGTTCATCATCGGCACCGGCATGCCGGGCAGCAGCCGCGCCGCGGCCGGCGGGTCCGCGGCCACCACCACCGCCTGCGCGCCCACCATCTCCCCGTCCGCCAACCGCGCCCGGTGGCCCCACACCTCCGCCACGGGTGCGTGTCCACGCAGGCACCCGGGAGGCAGCTTCGCGGCGAGCTGCTCGGGAATCGCACCCATCCCCTGCTCCGGCACGCCCGCGTCCCCCGAGGAGAACATGCGGAAGACGAACTCGAGGAACCTGCTGGACGTCATCAGCGAACGGTCCAGGAAAACGCCCGCCAGGAAGGGCCGCAAGAAGCCCTCCACCATCTCCTCCGTGAAGCCCAGCTCCTCCAGGTAGCGCCGCGACGTGCGCTGGGGACGCAGCCACACGTCCACCTCCTCGCCCGAGCGCGCCAGCTGCCGCAGCTCCAACACCCGCAGCTTGTCCCAGAAGGTGCCGACCGAACCGAACAGATGGGCGAGCGCCGTCACGGGCTGCCGCAGCGGGTCCACCACCGTGTGCAGCCGCCCGCCCCGCCACACCTTTGCTCCGGGCATGAAGCAATGGAGCTTCAGCGCCTCGACATCCAGTATCCGCTGAGCTTCCGGATAGGCCGTGAGGTACACCTGGAATCCCCGGTCGAGCAGGAAACCCTCGTGCACGTCGGTGCGCACGCGGCCACCCGGTTCCGCCCCGGCCTCCAGGAGCATCACTTTCAAGCGGGATTGGACGAGCGCTCGCGCGCACGCCAGCCCCGAGAGTCCCGCGCCCACGACGATGACGTCCGGGTTCGACACGTGCTCTCCCACATCCGCGCTGGCCCCCCTTCATGCTGGGTCGCCTGGAGCGCGAGCCGCAAGTGGCACTGTCGTCCGGGTTGCTCGCGAGCGAACACTGTGCGGAACTGGCAGGCGAGGTTTCGAAACCTCGAGGCCTCACAACGCCGGCTTCCCGGCGTCAATTAGCGGAGAGAAAGCGGGTATCCCCATGTTGATCGTGATGCGACCAGACGCGACGGCCCAGGACATCGAGCGTGTGAACGACGAGATCCGCCGTCGTGGCTGGCAACCGCACGCGATTCCAGGGGGCACTCGCACGGCCATCGGCATCACCGGCAACCCCGGTGCGGTGGAACCCGAACCCTTCCGAGTGCTGCCCGGCGTCGCGGACGCGGTCTCCATCTCCCAGCCCTTCAAGCTCGTCAGCCGCGAGGTGAAGCCGGAGGACACGCAGCTGCGCGTGGGTGACCTCACCATCGGCGGCGCGTCGTTCCACGTCATCGCCGGCCCGTGCTCGGTGGAGTCGCGTGAGCAGATTCTCTCCACCGCGCACGCGGTGAAGAAGGCGGGCGCCACCATGCTGCGCGGTGGAGCGTTCAAGCCGCGCACCAGCCCCTATGAGTTCCAGGGCCTCAAGGGTGACGGACTGGCGCTGCTCATGGAGGCGCGCAAGGAGACGGGCCTGCTCGTCACCACCGAGGTGAAGGACACCGCGACGCTGGACGCGGTCGACGAAGCCACGGACATCCTGCAGATTGGCGCGCGCAACATGCAGAACTTCAGCTTGCTGGAGGCGGTGGGCGAGCGCCGCAAGCCGGTGCTGCTCAAGCGCGGCATGTCCGCCACCATCAAGGAGCTGTTGATGGCGGCCGAGTACATCGTCGCCCGAGGCAACACCCAGGTCATCCTCTGCGAGCGCGGCATCCGCACGTTCGAGACGATGACGCGCAACACGTTGGACTTGAACGCCGTGCCCATGCTCAAGCAGCTCTCGCACCTGCCCGTCTTCGTGGACCCCTCGCACGGCATCGGCGTGCGCAAGGCGGTGCCGGCGATGATGCGGGCGGCGGTGGCGGTGGGGGCGGACGGCATCATCGTCGAAGTGCACCCGGACCCGCCGCGCGCGAAGTCGGATGGAGCCCAGTCGTTGGACTTCCCCGAGTTCGAGAAATCCATGCACGAAGTGCGAGCGATTGCGCGGGCGATGGGCCGCGAAGTCGTGTCGCTGGGATAGGCGATGACACTCAAGGAAGCGCTGGGCAAGGTGGTGGGCCGGCGCGACCTCACCCGCGAGGAGATGGCCCGGGTCATGGGCCTGATGCTCGCGGGAGAGGCATCGCCTGCTCAAGTGGGGGCGCTGGCGACGGCGCTCAAGATGAAGGGGGAGACGGAGGACGAAATCCTCGGCGCGGCGGAGGCGATGCGGGCCTGCGCGGCGAAGCTGTCTCCCCGGGCGGAAGTGGTGCTCGACACCTGCGGTACCGGGGGTGATGGGGCGCACACCTTCAACATCTCCACCGCGGTGGCCTTCGTGGCCGCCGGGGCGGGGGTGACGGTGGCCAAGCATGGCAACCGCGCCGTCTCCAGTCGGTGTGGCAGCGCGGACGTGCTCGCCGCGCTGGGGGTCTCCATGGAGCGCCCGCATGAGCGCGTGGCGCTCGACATCGACGAGCACGGGGTGGGCTTCCTCTTCGCGCCCTCGCATCACAGCGCGCTGAGGCACGTGGCCCAGGCGCGGCGGGACATGGGCTTTCACAGCATGTTCAACCTGCTGGGTCCGCTGACCAACCCGGCCGGCGCGCGCTATCAGTTGCTGGGCACCTTCGACGGCAAGCGCGTGGAGCAGACCGCGCGCGTGCTGGGACGACTGGGCAGCCGGCGCGCGTGGGTGGTGCACGGCCACGACGGGCTGGACGAAATCTCGCCCTGCTCCCCCACCGAGGTGGCGGAGCTGCGAGAGGACGGCACGGTGCGAGTGTTCACCGTGAGGCCCGAGGACGCGGGGCTGGACCTGGTGCCTCGCGAGGCCATCGCCGGCGGCGACGCGGACGAGAACGCGCAGCGGCTGCGCGCGCTTTTGGCCGGCGAGCGCTCCGGGCTGCGCACGGCGGTGCTGCTCAACGCCGCGGCGGCGCTGGTGGTGGTGGGCATGGTGTCGGACCTGCGCGAGGGCGTGCGGAAGGCGGAGCACGCCATCGACTCAGGGGCGGCGGCGCGCAAGCTGGCTTCGCTCATCCACGGGGCCGTGTCGTGAGCGGGGCACATTCAGGAAGTGCGTCTCCGGCCGCGCCGGGGACGCTGGACCTCATCATGGCGCGCAAGCGACGGGAGCTGGCCCAGCGGCCTCCCCTGTCGCCGCGCGCGCGTCCCGAGCCACGTGACTTCGCGGACGCGCTTCTGAGACGAGCACCGGGGCGCCTGGTGAGTGTCATCGCGGAGGTGAAGCGCAAGAGCCCCTCGGGCGGCGCGTTTCCCCACGCGGACGTGGTGGCGGTGGCGCGGGCCTACGAGGCCGCGGGGGCGAGCGCCATCAGCGTGCTCACGGACGGGCCGGACTTCGGCGGCGCGCTGGAGGACCTCGTCGCGGTGCGAGCGGCGGTGTCGGTGCCCGTGCTGCGCAAGGACTTCCTCGTCGCCGCGCGCGAGGTGGAGGAAAGCGCCCTGTGGGGAGCGGACGCGGTGCTGCTCATCGCGGATGCGCTGGAGGATGGCGAGCTGCGGGAGATGCTCGCCACGGCGCGCGCGGTGAAGGTGGCGGCGCTGGTGGAGGCTCACACGGAGGCGCACGCCGAGCGAGCCCTGGCGGCGGGCGCGGAGCTGGTGGGCATCAACAACCGGGACCTGGCCACGTTGAAGACGGACGTGGGCACGGCGTTGCGGGTGATGCCTCGGCTTCGGACTCGCGCTCGGGTCCTGGTGGCCGAAAGCGGGCTCAAGTCCGTGACGGAGCTGGTGTTGGCGCGTGAGGCCGGAGCTGACGCGGTGCTGGTGGGTGAGTCGCTCTTGCGCGACGCGAACCCTGGACGGGCGCTGCGGCGGCTGCTCGGCGAGGAAGGCCTGTCACCGTGAGCGTTCGGGTGAAGGTCTGTGGTGTCACCCGGCTGGAGGATGCTCGAGGCGCGTGGGAGGCGGGCGCGGATGCGCTCGGGCTCAACTTCTACGCGCGCTCTCCCCGGTGCGTGGACGTGGCCACGGCGGCGGCGCTGGCGCGGACCCGGCCGCCGCTGGGCGCGGTGGTGGGCGTGTTCGTCAACGCCTCGCCGGACGACATCCGGGCGAAGGTGCGGGAGTGCGGCCTCACGGCGGTGCAGCTCCATGGGGACGAGCCTCCGGAGGCCTGCTCGGGGTACGGGGTGCCGGTCATCAAGGCGCTTCGCGTGCAGGGGCCGGATGATGTGGCGCGGGCTCGGACGTATCTGCGAGTGGGAGACGTGGCCGGGCTGCTGTTGGACGGGGCGGCGCCGGGGTATGGCGGAGGCGGCGTGGGCTTCGACTGGTCGCTGGTGGCGGGGCTGTCCGGGCATGGCGTGCCGGTGTTGGTGGCGGGTGGATTGAAGCCCTCCAACGTGGCGGAGGCGGTGCGCGCGACGCGGCCGTATGGAGTGGACGTGGCCAGCGGGGTGGAGTCGGCCCCCGGCATCAAGGACATGGACGCGGTGCGCGCCTTCGTGCGGGCCGCGAAGTCCATCAACCTCTGGGAGTGACAGGGATGAACACGGAGACTGCCGCCGGTCGCTTCGGGCGCTTCGGCGGGCGCTACGTGCCGGAGACGCTCGTCCCGGCGCTGATGGAACTGGAAGAGGCGTACGCGGCGGCTCGCGCGGACCCGACGTTCGACGCGGAAGTGGCGCGGGTGCTGCGCGAGTTCGTGGGCAGGCCCACGACGCTGACGCCCGCGCGCCGGCTGACCGAGGCATGGGGGGGCGCGCACGTCTGGCTCAAGCGCGAGGACCTGGCGCACACGGGCGCGCATAAAATCAACAACACCGTGGGTCAGGTGTTGCTCGCGTTGCGCATGGGCAAGAAGCGCATCATCGCGGAGACGGGCGCGGGCCAGCACGGCGTCGCGACGGCCACCGCGTGCGCGCTCTTCGGCCTGCCGTGCGAGGTGTACATGGGCGCGCTGGATGTGGAGCGGCAGGCGCTCAACGTCTTCCGGATGCGCGCGCTGGGCGCGGTGGTGCGCCCCGTGGAGTCGGGCTCGCGGACGCTGAAGGACGCGATGAACGAGGCCATGCGCACCTGGGTGTCGCAGGTATCGGACACGCACTACGTCATCGGCAGCGCGGCGGGGCCGCATCCGTATCCGACGGTGGTGCGCGACTTCCAGGCCATCATCGGCAAGGAGCTGCGCACGCAGGCGCAGGCCGCCTTCGGGAAGCTGCCGGATGCGATTGTGGCGTGCGTGGGTGGCGGTTCGAATGCGATTGGCGTGCTGCATCCGTTCATCGGCGACGCGAGCGTCCGGCTCATCGGCGTGGAGGCGGGAGGCCATGGGCTGGACTCGGGTCAGCATGGTGCGTCGCTGACGCTGGGTTCGGAGGGCGTGTTGCACGGCTCGCGCTCGCTGGTGTTGCAGGACGGGGACGGACAGATTCAGGAGGCGCACAGCATCTCGGCGGGCCTGGACTATCCGGGCGTGGGGCCGGAGCTGGCGCATCTGGCGAAGACGGGGCGCATGGAAGTGCGCACCGCCACGGACGACGAGGCGCTGGCGGCGTTCTACGAGGTGGCCCGGATGGAGGGCATCCTCCCCGCGCTGGAGACGTCGCATGCGTTCGCGCGAGGCAGGGAACTGGCGCGGGAGCTGGGCGTGGGTAGGTACCTGGTCATCAACTGCTCGGGCCGAGGGGACAAGGACGTCGCGACGATTTCCGCGCGAGGCGTCCCGCCCGCGGTGGGGGTGAAGGCGTGAGCGGCGATATCGCGAAGGCGTTCGCACGGGCGAAGGCGCGGGGCGAAGGCGCGCTGGTGGCGTACGCCATGGCGGGGGACCCGGACCTGCCGCGCTCGGTGGACGTGTTCACCGCGCTGGTGGAGGGTGGCGCGGACATCGTCGAGGTGGGCGTGGCGTTCAGCGACCCCATCGCCGACGGGCCCGTCATCCAGGGAGCCGCTGAGCGCGCGCTGAAGGCGGGCTCCACGCTGAAGCGCGTGCTGGAGGAGGTGGTGCCGGAGGTGCGTCGGCGCTGCCCGGAGACGCCGCTGGTCATCATGACGTACGTCAACGTCATCATGGCGATGGGTGAGGAGCGCTTCGCGAAGCTGGCGCGTGAGCGCGGCGTGTCGGGAGCCATCCTTCCGGACCTGCCGCCCGAGGAGAGCGGGAGCCTGCGCGCCACGTTCGACGCGGCGGGCGTGGACCTGATTCCGCTGTGCGCGCCGACGACGCCGCGAGCGCGAGCGGAGGCCATCGCGAAGGACGCGCGCGGCTTCGTGTACTGCGTGTCGGTGGCGGGCGTGACGGGCATGCGCGCCGAGCTGCCGCCGGACCTGTCGCAGCGGTTGGACCTGGTGCGCAACGCTTCGCCGGTGCCGGTGGTCGCGGGCTTCGGCATCTCCAGCGCGGACCAGGCGCGGACATTGTCGGCGCATGCGGACGGCGTGGTGGTGGGCAGCGCCATCGTCCGGGCCGCGCATGCTGATGGGCCTCAGGCCGCCAAGGCGCTCTGCGCTGAAATCAAGCGCGGCCTGAAGCGCTGAGCGAAGAGGCTTCGGTACGAGGGAGAACGGCGCGAGGAACCCGTCCTCGCAGCGCCTCTCTCGTACCGCACGCGAAGCTATCGGAACGCGTCACCCTGGACCATCTGCATGGCGGAGGGCGCGCACCTGCCATGTAGGAATCGTGATGGGACCGTGAGGAACCCCAAGCCCTCGCCATGTCTCATGACGGCCTTTCCGACGGAGTTGGAGAGGAGTCCTTCATGAGATGTGGCAACTGGGCCGGAGTGATGGCGACGGCGCTGTTTACGGCGAGCCCCACGCACGCGCAGATGGAACCACAAGCAGTCTCCCCACTGGCGTGCCTGCTTACGGCATCGCATGGGGCGCTCCGAATCCACTTCGAAATCAATCGCTGTTACGACAGCGAGTCGGGGACGGTGAACCTCATCCTGACGCCCTTCGTGGCGAAGATTGAAGGAGGATACGACTCGGGGCTCTACTTCAGCCTCCGAGTGTCACAGCGGACGCTCTCACCCATCGCCGGATACCAGATGGTCCGCGAGTTGGTGGATGCAGCCACCCAGCAAGAGACAGCGCCCGATTGCGGAGACAATGGGAGCTATCGGGCGGCCCTTGAGTGGAGCTGCGATACCCGGAGCACCGCCGGCTGGCAGACCACTGCGCTTAGCGCCCCCACTTGCTACGCGGACATCTTTCCTGACCTCCCCTATGGGACCGCTACGCACAAGGGGACCGCCGTGGACACGAAAGCGGAGGAGCCGTTCTACATGCGCGCCTACGGCATCCATCGCGTTGCGAACCGGATGCTCCAGGAGGCACTGCGCTAAAGCGGGCCCGGCGCACCTCAAGGAGAGGCCGAGCGAGCCTTCTCCCAGATGGCCCGGTAGTCATACGTCGGGTAGAACTCCGTGCGGAACGCGCCCCACGCGCCCTTCTCGAACGCGAGGTTCACCTCGCGCAGTTTCTCGGGAGGAAGCCGCACGGTGACGACCTGTCCCACGCCCATCATCACGTACCAGGACACCACCTCCACGCCGGGAGGCGGGAAGCTCTTGCGAAAGCCCGTGCGGTCCAAATGCGCGTTGATCTCCTCCAGCGTCTTGCCCTGGTCGTGCTTCATGAAGATGGTCAGCAACATCGTGCCATCCGTGCTGGCCCCCTTCCCCGCTGGAGCCTGCGCATGTCCCGGCAGCGCCAGTGTCGAGGCCAGGAGCAACGCGAGGACGGTGGAAGCATGGGGCAACGGGCGAAGGTGACGCATGCGTGACTCCTCGGGAGCAACGTGAATCACCCCAGGGTGCGGTGGACGACGCACGGGTTCAAGCCTCGCGCGTCCGTCGTTGGACAGCGGACCAGATGAAGCGCGCGCCTGGGACGGCGTGGATGGCACAATCCGACCAATGAAAACGCGGGGTCCGCAGGTGGTGCTCGTCCGTCACGGAGAGACGGCATGGAGCCGCAGTGGCCAGCACACGGGGCGCACGGACGTCCCGCTGCTGGAGGAGGGTCGGAAGATGGCGGCGCTGCTCGGCGCCCCCCTGCGCGCCTGGACCTTCTCCCAGGTGTGGAGCAGCCCCCTGAGCCGAGCCTTCGAGACCTGCGCGCTGGCCGGCTACGGCGACGCGGCCCAGCGGCGTGATGACCTCATGGAGTGGGACTACGGCGACCACGAGGGCCGCACCGGCGCGGAGATTCGCGTGGAACACCCCGGCTGGACGGTGTGGAAGGACGGAGTGCCCCACGGCGAGACAGTGCAACAGGTGGGCGCTCGCGCGGACCAGGTCATCGCCGATGCCCGCGAGGAGAAGGGAGACATCCTCATCTTCTCCCACGGCCACTTCCTGCGCGTGCTCGCCTCGCGCTGGCTGGGCCTCCCGCCGGATGATGGCCGACTGTTCCTCTTGAGCACCGGCTCCATCAGCGTGCTCGGCTCCGACGGAGATGCCGCCCAGCCGGCACTCGCCGGCTGGAACGACACCACCCACCTCAAGGGGTGAGCCACGCCACGCGGCGCGGGCTCAGCACTCTCCGCAGCTCAGCACGGAACCACTGCTCGTCTGCTCGTAGTCCGTGCACGAGGCGCCCGCCGGATTGAAGCACACGCGATAGCGCTCCTGCGCGCCCATGAGCGCGGGGTTGGGCTCGCGGTAGAGGATGCCGCAACACGGGGGCAGCAGCTCCGCGCCGTCCTTCGCGGGAGGCGCCTCGGCGGCGACGCCATTCGGACAGCCCCAGGGGTCCTCCTCGCAGACCCAGCGCGTGCCACAGGCGGAATTGAGGCCGCAGTAGCTACCACCCACGGAGTACCAGGGAGACCAGTTCGCGCAGGAGTCGTAGCCCGGGCACATGCCCAGCGCCGAGTCCACGCTGGACAGCTCCATCTCCTCCACTGGTACGCCCTGTCCACCTTCCGCGGACGACGCGCCTCCGCACGCGCCCAGCATCAGCGCGCCGAACACCACGGCAAGACCGCGCAACACCACGCTTCGGTTTCTCATCGAGGCTCCCTTCCGGCGCCGACCCCGGGAGGGGGCCTCGGTCGCCGGAAGGGCGATGCTACGCATGCGGGTTTCCACGCCCTGGAGCCCTGCTTCGTCGCAATCCAGACAGAGTCAGTCGAGCGACAATGACCCAGCCCCACAGGGCGATTCCCTTCTCTACAGGCGCCCCTCCAGGAAGTTCTTCACCAGGGTGGGTCCCTCGGGAGTCAGCACGCTCTCCGGATGGAACTGGAAGCCCACCACGGGCTTCTCGCGGTGGCGCAGCGCCATGACGAGCCCGTCCTGGCTCCACGCGATGGGCTCCAGTTCGGACGGCAGCGAGGACGCCTCCACGATGAGCGAGTGGTAGCGCGCGGCCTGGAACCCCTGGCTCGCGCCGGTGAAGACACCCGAGCCTCCGTGCTGGATGCGCGCGGACTTGCCGTGCACCGGCTCCGGTGCGCGTATCACCTTGCCGCCAAAGGCCGCGCCAATGGACTGATGTCCCAGGCACACGCCCAGCACCGGCACGCGGGACTGGGCAATCGCGGCCACGCTGATTCCGGCCTCGTGCGGCGTGCAGGGGCCCGGGGAAATCACCAGATGTGACGCCCCCTGGGCCGCGACGCCCGCGATATCGAGCGTGTCATTGCGCACCACCTTCACCTCGGCGCCCAGCGTGTAGAGGAGCTGGACGAGGTTGAAGGTGAATGAGTCGTAGTTGTCGATGACGAGAATCATCGGCCACCTCCCTCACGAGCCAGCCGGAGCGCGGCGGCCATGGCACCCGCCTTGGCCTCCGTCTCATCGGCTTCCTTCGACGGCACCGAGTCCGCCACCAGTCCCGCGCCCGCGGTCCACATGGTCCGGTCTCCATCCACGAAGAAGGTGCGCAAGGCGATGGCCACATCCAGCGTGCCGCAGAAGGACAGGTAGCCCACCGCGCCCGAGTAGGGCCCGCGCCGCTGCACCTCCAACTCGTCGATGATCTGCATCGCGCGAATCTTCGGCGCGCCGGATACGGTGCCAGCGGGGAAGGTGCTGGCCAGCGCATCGAGCGCGTCGAACTTCGAGTCCAGCTTCCCGCGCACCTGCGAGACGATGTGCATCACGTGGCTGTAGCGCTCGATGACCATCAGGTCCTCGACGCGCACCGAGCCCGGCGCCGCCACGCGACCCACGTCATTGCGGCCCAGGTCCACCAGCATGATGTGCTCGGCGCGTTCCTTCTCGTCCGCGAGCAGCTCCTTCTCCAACGCCAGGTCCTCCGCCTCGGAGGCTCCGCGCCGCCGCGTGCCGGCGATGGGGCGCACCACCACGTCCCCGTCGCGCACCTGCACGAGCAGCTCCGGCGATGCACCCACCAGCGCGCGCGCCTCGCCCAGCTCCACCAGGAACAGGTACGGCGAGGGGTTCACGCGCCGCAGCGCGCGGTAGAGCGACAAGGGAGGAGGCGCGCCTCGCGACTCGAAGCGTCGCGCGAGCACCACCTGGAAGATGTCGCCCGCGCGGATGTATTCCTTGGAGCGCTCCACCGCGGCCTCGTAGCTGGCGCGGTCCCAGCAGGCCACGGGCTCCCCATCGCCCTTCATGCGAGGCGAAGGTGCATAGGCCTCCGGAGGCAGCGGCTTGAGGAGTCGCTCGGCCATGGACTGCGCGCGGTCCTCCGCGTCCTTCAGCGCGACGGCCACGCTGGCATGCAGCGAGGGCCGGGCGATGGCGGTGACCTTGAGCGTCCCCGTGCGCGAGTCGTGGGTGACGAAGTCCTCGGAGATGAGCCACTCGGAGTCCGGAAAGGACGTGTCGCGAGGGTGCCGGTCCGGAACGGTGGGCTCCATCCACGAGACGCAGTTGTAGTCCATGTACCCCACGAGCCCGCCGAGGAACGGCGCCTCACCCGGGAGCCGGGCCACCGCGAGCTCACGCCACAAGGAGCGCAGCACGTCCATCGGCTTGCCGTCGCGCCGCTCCTCGCGCGAGCCACGCCACACGGTGGCGCCGTGCGCGTCCAGGCGCACGCGACCCGCGGCGTGGGTGCCCACGTGGCTGTAGCGCCCGAAGCGCTCGCCGCCGTAGCACGACTCGAGGATGAAACCGCGCGAGCCTCCGCCCAGCTTCAGATACGCCGACAGCGGCGTGTCGAGGTCCGCCGGCAACTCCACCGAGACCGGCACTGCCTCGCCCTGCTCCG
The DNA here is from genome assembly GCF_013336645.1 of Myxococcus sp. CA039A. Lineage (NCBI taxonomy): Bacteria > Pseudomonadati > Myxococcota > Myxococcia > Myxococcales > Myxococcaceae > Myxococcus > Myxococcus sp. CA039A. Next base: position 15,060 of record NZ_JABUMQ010000199.1, read on the forward strand.
CGCGCTGGCGGTAGGCCGCCTTCCGCTCCTGTGCATCCATGGTCATGACCTCTCCCCCACTACCGCATTGTCTCCGTCCTCCAGACGACCGAGGACTTCGCTCCGGGTGGCGACTCCCGCGCGACCTTCAAGCGCACGCAAGCCGCGCCCCCGCGGCGCGGTCCTCGGTGTAGCGCGGCGGACGTGTCCCGGCGAGGACCATCAGCGAGCCCCTGGGCCGCCATTCCCGGTGAAGCCGTCAAGGCGGGGAGTGATGACCGGGCGGCTGGCGACCATCCCAGGAACCAGGGCGGGTAAGAGGCCTGCGCACCCCGGTGGTCGCGCTCGGAAGCCCTCGTTATTTCTGAAGGACCGTGGACGCCTCCGTCTCCTTCCAGGCCCGAAGGCCGCTCGTCACAGTGACGCCCCACGGGCTCTATTGTGAGCCTGGAGGTTTCCACATCGACCCCTGGCGTCCGGTGGAACGGGCGCTCATCACCCATGCGCATGGGGACCACGCGCGCTCGGGCCACCAGCGATACCTGGGCACCCGAGCGGGCGAGGCCCTGCTGCGACGTCGAGTGGGCGCCGACTCACACATCGACACCCTGGAGTATGGCGAGTCGCTGAAGCTCGGCGACGTCACCGTGAGCTTCCACCCGGCGGGCCACGTGTTGGGGAGCGCGCAGGTTCGCCTTGAGCACCAGGGCGAGGTGTGGGTCGTCTCTGGCGACTACAAGCGCGCGGCGGACCCGACGTGCGCGCCCTTCGAGGTGGTGCGCTGCCACACCTTCATCACCGAGGCGACGTTCGGCCTGCCCATCTTCCGCTGGGACGATGCGCGCGAAGTGGCGGAGGACATGCTGCGGTGGTGGGACGCGAATCGCGCGGTGGGACGCTCGGCGGTGCTGTTCTGCTACGCCCTGGGCAAGGCCCAGCGAATCCTCGCGGAGCTGGCGCGACTGACGGACCGGACCGCCTTCATCCATGGCGCGCTGCATGGGTTGGTGGAGTCCTACCGGGACGCGGGCGTGAAGATGCTGCCCACGCAGCTCGTATCGGAGGTGGAGAAGGGCACGTCCTTCGCGGGCGCGCTGGTGCTGGCGCCTCCGAGCGCGGGCGGCTCCACCTGGATGCGGCGGTTCGGCGAGGCGGAGACAGGCTTCGCTTCGGGCTGGATGCGCGTGCGCGGCAACAGGCGGCGACGAGGCTTCGACCGGGGCTTCGTGCTGTCGGACCACGCGGACTGGCCCGCGCTGCTGCGCACGGTGGCGGACACAGGCGCGGAGCGGGTGCTGACGACACACGGCTCCGCCGAGCCCCTGGCGCGCTACCTCCGCGAGCAAGGCGTGGACGCATCCCCACTGGCGACCCCCTTCGAGGGCGAGGCGGAGGACTGACCCATGCGACGACTCGCGGACCTGTACGAGCGCCTGGACCAGACCACCTCCACGAACGCGAAGGTGGAGGCCCTCACGCGCTACTTCCAGGAAGCGCCTCCCGAAGACGCCGCGTGGGCGCTGTACTTCCTCACGGGACAGAAGCTGAAGCGACTGCTCACCACGAAGCAGCTGGTGGGATGGACGCAGGAGCTGACGGACATTCCCGACTGGCTGTTCGCGGAGGTGTACGCGTCCGTCGGGGACCTGGCGGAAGTCATCGCCCTGCTGCTGGACAACCTGGAACGACCGAGCACACCGGAAGAGCTCCCGCTGTCGCTATGGCTCACCCAGCGACTCATGCCCCTGCGTGAGCTGGAGGTATCAGCGCAGCGCGAGCAGGTGGTGTCCTGGTGGCGGTCGATGCCCCGGCGCGAAGTCTTCCTGTTGAACAAGATGCTCACCGGGGAGCTGCGCGTGGGCGTCTCATCCACCCTGGTGGTTCGAGCACTCGCGAAGGTGGCGGGACTTCCCGCGCCGGACGTCGCGCACCGGTTGATGGGGACCTGGACGCCCTCGAAGGAGTTCTTCCAGCAGCTCGTCTCGCCGGACGTCTCGGATGGGCACCATTCGCGCCCGTATCCGTTCTATCTGGCGTCTCCCCTGGAGCAACCGCCGGAGTCCCTGGGCGACCTCTCCGAGTGGCTGGTCGAATGGAAGTGGGATGGCATTCGAGGCCAGCTCATCCATCGGCGGGGCGACGTCTATCTCTGGAGTCGGGGAGAGGAGCTCATCACCGACCGCTTCGCCGAAATCACCGACGCGGCGAAGGCCCTCCCCGAAGGCACGGTGCTGGACGGCGAGGTGTTGGCGTACGAGGACGGCAAGCCCCTGCCCTTCGCGCGGCTCCAGCGTCGAATCGGTCGGCAGAAGCTGACGCCCCGGGTGCTCGCGGAGGCTCCCGCCGCGTTCATCGCGTACGACCTGCTGGAACAGGACGGACAGGACTTGCGGGCACTGCCGCTGCGCGAGCGTCGCGAGCGACTGGCCTCGCTGCTGAAGCACCATCCCGCCTTCCCACTGTCCCCCGCCGTGGAGGCGTCCTCGTGGGAGGCCCTGGCGCACACGCGAAGCGAGGCACGTGAGCGGAACGTCGAGGGCTTCATGCTCAAGCGTTCGAGCTCCGCGTACCTCACGGGGCGCAAGCGTGGCGATTGGTGGAAGTGGAAGATCGACCCGTTCACCGTGGACGCGGTGCTGCTCTACGCTCATCCGGGACACGGCCGACGCTCCTCGCTGTACACCGACTACACCTTCGCCGTGTGGAACGGCACGGACCTGCTGCCGGTGACGAAGGCGTATTCGGGCCTCACGGACGAAGAGATTGGCCGACTGGACCGGTGGATTCGCGCGCACACGCGCGAGAAGTTTGGACCGGTGCGTTCGGTGGAGCCCGAGCAGGTCTTCGAGCTGCACTTCGAGGGCATCCAGAAGTCACCCCGCCACAAGTCGGGCGTCGCGCTGCGCTTCCCTCGCATCGCCCGCTGGCGCACGGACAAGAAACCGGGGGACGCCGACTCGCTGGACTCGCTCAAGGAGCTGCTCCATGCCGGCGCGTAGGTCGCCCTCGCTCCGAGCCCAGCTCCAGGCCAGGAGAAAGGCACTCCATGGCGACACGACCTCGACTCCCGCGACCCCGAGGAGGAAGAAACCTCGCCCAGGAGCGCGCTCACCTCCGGCCGTGAGAAGCCCTCCCATGGAGCGACTTCGCGGCTGGTTCACGTCGAAGGGTTGGTCGCCCTATGCCTTCCAGGAGGAAGCCTGGGCCGCGTATGCGCGCGGGGACAGTGGGCTCATCCACGTCCCCACTGGCGCGGGGAAGACGTACGCCGCCTATCTCGCGCCGCTGGCGGAAGTGGCCGAGCACGGAGAGAAGGGGCTCCAGCTTCTCTACGTGACGCCGCTGCGCGCGGTGTCACGCGACGTGGAGCAGGCCCTTCGCGAGCCGCTGAGCGTGCTGGATGCGGACCTCGAAGTGGAGAGCCGCACCGGAGACACCTCCTCCTCGGTGCGACAGCGACAACGGCAGCGCCTTCCCGAAGTGCTCATCACCACACCGGAGTCGCTCTCGGTGATGTTGTCGAACGAGCGCGCACCGGAGCTGTTCTCCTCGCTGCGCGCCGTCATCGTGGACGAGTGGCACGAGCTGCTTGGCTCCAAGCGAGGCACGCAGACGGAGCTCGCCCTGGCGCGATTGAGAGGCTTCGCGCCACGCATGCGCACCTGGGCGCTGTCCGCCACGCTGGCCAACCTGGAGCAAGCCGCCCGACACGCGGTCGGCACCCGCTTCCACCCCACCCTCGTCAGCGCGGACCTGGAGCGCCCGGTGGACGTGGAGACATTGCTGCCGGACGAGGTGGACACCTTTCCATGGGCGGGACATCTGGGCTTCACCATGCTGGCCCGCGTCGCCGCGCGATTGGACCCGGCGCAATCCACGCTCATCTTCACCAACACGCGCTCCCAGGCGGAGCGTTGGTTCGAGGGCCTGCGCTTCGCGCGTCCCGAGTGGGAACACCTGCTCGCGCTGCACCATGGGTCCATTGACCGTGACGAGCGGGAGCGCGTGGAGCGTGGCCTCAAGGACGGCTCCCTGCGCATCGTCGTGTGTACCTCGTCGCTGGACCTGGGCGTGGACTTCGGCCCCGTCGAGCGAGTGGTGCAGGTGGGCAGCCCCAAGGGCATCGGTCGAACGCTCCAGCGCGCGGGACGCGGAGCCCACCGTCCCGAGGCCACATGCAACATCCTCTTCGTTCCCACGCACGCACTCGAGCTGGTGGAGATGGCCGCCGCCCGAGAGGCCCTCGCACGCAAGGAAGTCGAGCCGCGCGAGCCTCCCAACAAGCCCTTGGACGTGCTGGCCCAGCATCTGGTGACGTGCGCGCTCGGAGGCAGCTTCACCCGAGAAGCCCTGCGCCATGAGGTGCGCGGCGCCGCGGCCTACGCGGACCTCACCGATGAGGAGTTCGACTGGACGCTCACGCTGGTCCGTGAAGGCGGCCCCACGCTGACCGCCTACCCGGAGTTCCGCCGCGTCGAGGAGCACGAGGGACGCTTCGTCGTGAAGGACGCCCGCGTCGCCCGGCTGCACCGCCTCAACATCGGAACCATCAGCTCCGACGCCGTGGTGGAGCTGCGATACTGGAGCGGGGGCCGGTTGGGCAGCGTGGAGGAGTCCTATGTCAGCCGGCTGCGCCCGGGAGACACCTTCCAGTTCGCCGGAAAGAAGCTGGAGCTCGGCCGACTCCAGGGGCTCACCGCGTATGTGCGGCCCGCGAAATCGAAGGTGACGCGAACCCCGCGCTGGGGCGGCAGTCGCCTTCCACTGTCCACCTCACTGGCCGCCGCCGTCCGCCGCACCCTCGACTCCGCGCGCCACGGCGACGTCACCTCCGACGAGCTCGCCGCCGCATGGCCCATCCTGGAGGCCCAGGAGCGACTGTCACGCATCCCCGCTGCGGGCTCGCTGCTGGTGGAGGTGTGTCAGACGCGCGACGGGCATCACCTCTTCCTCTATCCCTTCGAGGGACGGCGGGTGCACGAAGGACTCGCGGCCCTGCTCGCCCTGCGGCTGACGCGGCTCCAGAAGGCCACCTTCAGTGTGTCCGTGAATGACTACGGCCTGGAGTTCCTCAGCCCCGCACCCTTTCCCTTCGAAGAAGCCCTGCGCCCCCGCCTCTTCACGCGCGAGCGCCTGGTGGAAGATGTCCTCGAGAGCGTCAACGTGGGCGAGCTGACGAAGCGTCAGTTCCGGGACATCGCCCGCGTTGCGGGCCTGGTGCTGCCCGGGCTCCCCGGAGCGCGCAAGTCCACGCGGCAGGTACAGACGAGCGCCGCCCTCCTCCATGATGTCTTCGCCCGCTATGACCCGGGGCACCTGCTGCTCACCCAGGCCCGCCGCGAGGTTCTGGAGCAGCAGTTCGAGCAGGGCCGCCTGGAGCACGCGCTGGAACGCCTGGAGTCGAGCCCCCTGGAGCTGCTCCATGTCCGGAGGCCCACGCCCCTGGCCTTTCCGCTCGTCGTCGAGCGCATCAGCGCGAGCCTCTCCAGCGAGTCCGTGCTGGAGCGGGTGGAGCGCATGAAGGAGCGATGGACGCGAGACGATGCCAGGTCCGCGTAGGCGGCACCCCGCTGGAGCTTCTTCCAGAGCGAGCCCTGCACTGGCCCGAAGCCCGCACGCTCGCGGTGGCCGACCTGCACTGGGGCAAGACGGAGAGCTTCCAGCAACACGGCATCCCCCTTCCCCTGGGGGTGCTCGAGGACGACCTGGCCCGCCTGTCCTCGGCGCTCACCACCACGGGCGCCCGTCGGTTGCTCATCCTGGGAGACCTCGTCCACTCCAGGGAAGGCCTCACCCCCGCGCTCGTCCGGAGGCTCGCGGACTGGCGCGCCTCCCACGCCGACGTGGAGCTGGTGCTGGTCCGGGGCAACCATGACCTCCGCGCGGGACCCCTGCCCGCGGAGTGGCACCTGGACGTCCACGAGTCCCACCTGGATGAGGGCCCCTTCCGCTTCGCCCAC
>NZ_JABUMQ010000019.1:0-60403 GCF_013336645.1 Myxococcus sp. CA039A
GGATGGGGCCGCACGGCAACACGAACAGGCCGGGCACTTCCGTGCTCTTCACCGCCGCGTCCAGCGTGCCCTCGCCCACCACCAACGAGGAGATGCCCAGTTCGTTCGGCACGCCGAAGGCCCGGTGCAGCCGGGGCCTGCGCATGTCCGTGTCCAGCAGCAACACCCGGTTGCCGCTCTGGGCCATGGCCACGCCCAGGTTGATGCTGGTGGTGGACTTGCCTTCCTGAGGACCACTGGACGTCACCACCAGCGTCTTGAAGGGTGTGTCCGGAGACATGAACAGGAGGTTGGTCCGGATGGCCCGGCAGCACTCCGCCACCGACGACTTCGGCTCGCGGTGCACGTAGAGGTCCCGGTCCTTCGGCGGGTGGTGCCCCTCGATGCGCGGCATCACGCCCAGGAACGCCAGCCCCAGCCGCTCCTCCACGTCCGCCTGCGTGGCCACGCTGTTCTCCAGCAGGTCCAGGAGCAGCGCCACGCCCAGCCCCGCGAGCACCCCCATCACCAACCCCACCAGCAGGTTGCGATTCACGTTCGGCTTCACCGGGATGTACTGCGGCCGGGCCGAGTCCAACACGCGCACGTTGCTGGTGCGCAAGAGGCCCGACAGCTCGATGTCCTTGAGCCGCTTGAGCACCAGCTCGTAGAGCCGCTGGTTGTTGTCCGACTCGCGCTTGAGCCGGTCGTACTCGATGGACTTCTTGTTCACCTGGAACGCCTCGGCCTTGGCGTCGTCCAGCAGCCGCACCAGGTTCTTGCGCTGCGCCTCCGCCTCGGACAGCTCCGTCTCCGCCGAGCGAACCAGGTTGCGCAGGCTCTTGAGGAAGTCGGCCTGAATCACCGCCAGCTTGCCCTGGCACTCCAGGAGCTTCGGGTGCTCGGGCAGGTAGCGCTCGGTCAGCTCCGCGCACGCCACGCGCACGTCCGTGTAGGCCTTCTTGAGGTCCTGGATGGAGCCATCCTTGGCCCCCGGCAGCGCCTCCGCCCACAGCTCGTCGTCGGGCGAGGCCTTGCGCAGCTTCTGGATGGCCTCCACGCGCGCCTGCAGCGCGGCGATGCGGGTGCTCACCTCGGTGAGGTTCAGGTTGTAGCTGTTGATGCGGTCGCTGACGATGCTCATCCGCGACTCCAGCGACGTGGACAACATGTCCGCGTCCTTCTTGAAGTCGTAGACGGCCATCTCGCTCGCCTTGGACTGGTTCTCCAGGTCCTCCAGCCGCCCCTCCAGCCAGCTTTGCGCGTCCTCCGTCATGCGCAGCTTGAGCGCCAGGTTCTCCGCCATGTACGCGCCCGCCACTTCGTTGGCGAGCAGCGCGGCGCGCTGGGCATCCAGGTCATCCACCGCGATGTTCATCACCCGCGAGTCCTTCGCGGGCAGCACGCGGATGCGCGACTGGAGCAGCCCCACCGCGTCCGAGCCCTGCATGGCCTGGACGCGGGCCTTCTCGTCCTGCAGGCCCGCGAGCCCCAGGAAGCCTGGGTCCGTCGACAGTCCGAGCTTGTCCACCACCCGGCTGGCCACCGCGCGCGAGGTGATGATTTCGCTCTGCGTGGCGTAGTACTCCTTGTTGAACCAGTAGTTGCTGCGCTCCTCGCCCATGACCTCCTTCACCTCGCCGTCCAGGAAGCGAGGCGCCATCACGTCGATGATGAGCGAGGTGCTGGCGGAGAAGACCTTGGGCTGGCGCAGCGTGTAGACGGCCGCGAGCGCCGCCACCACCACCGCCACGCCGAGCACGACCCACTTGCGTCGCCAGAGCGCCCGCGCGCGGAGCATCAATCCCGCGGGCGTCGGGCCGTTGTTGCCACCGGCCGGGTCGAACACGGTTCCTTCCACGTCTTGTCTCTCCTGGAGCCTGGAGCGCCTGGGCCGGGGCCGACCTTCACCCACACCCATGGACACCGTCGTCGAGCGTGCCGTGTCCGCCCCGGGTTGTCCATCGTTCCGCCGTCGCCTGGACGCCCCCCTTCCACCCTTCTTCGAGGGAGGAACGCGCGCATTCGGGCCGCCTGTGCTAGGGAGCGCGACGTGAGCTTTCCGCACTCCGTCATCATCCCTTTCGACTCGTCCACTGTAGATGCCGCCGCCCATTTCGCCCGCGCCCTGGCGGGCCGCGCGGAAGTGGTGCTCGCCGGAGACGGCCAGCCTGATGTGGCATCACGGCCCGGCCTGCATGTGCTCAGCGTCCAGGGAGGCAAGGGCGCGTCCATCCGCGCGGCGCTGTCCCACGTGACGAGCGCCGTGACGGTGCTCCAGGACCCGGATGCGGCCTATGCACCGGACGCCTATGAGGCCCTCATGGGCCCCCTCCAGGCGGACACCGCGGACGCCGTCTTCGGCCGCCGTGGCACCCCCGGCCTGACGCCGGAGCTGTGGGCCGAGCGCGCGATGGGCCATGTCGCCCGCTTCGTCACGGACGTGCCGGTGAAGGACCCGCTCAGCGGCGTGCGCGCGTTTCGCACGGAAGCCCTGCGCTCCGTCACCCTCACCAGCGATGACGACGCGGTGGACGCCGAGCTCGTCGTGAAGCTGGCCGCGCAACTCTACCGCCTCACGGAAGTGTCGCTGCCGCCCATGCAGGCCGTGCCCCGCCGCCCGCGCGCCGCGCGCCTGTCGCAGCTGCGCACGCTGATGCGCTACGCCACCGTGCGCGACGACGCAGACAACCAGCACGAGGGCTACACCACGCTGGAGCGCATGGACGGCGCCACCCACTACAACCAGTGGCTGGGCCGCCGCTTCCGCGCGCACCTGGGCCGCCGCGTGCTGGAGATTGGCGCCGGCATCGGCACGATTACCCGCGAGCTGGAGTCCGGCGCGGAGCTGCTCATCGCGCTGGAGGTCGACCGCTTCTACGTCGACCGCCTGAAGAACCTCTTCCGCGGCCGGCCCCACGTCCGCCCGTACCTGTCCGACGTGGCCCTGGCGGACTGGGAGTCGCTCAAGCAGGAGCGCCTGGACACCATTGTCCTCTCCAACGTGCTGGAGCACATCCCCGACGACGGGTCCGCGGTGCGCCGCTTCCGTCAGATTCTGGCGCCCGGCGGACGGGTGCTCATCCTCGTCCCCGCGCTGGAGCAGCTGTTCGGCAGCATCGACGAGGCCGTGGGCCACTACCGCCGCTACACCCCCGCCAGCCTGCGCGCCGTGCTGGAGGAGAATGGCTTCGAGGTGGAGAAGCTGGAGTGGATGAACCTGGTGGGCATGCCCGGCTGGTTCGTCAACAGCCGGCTGTTGCGCCGCCGCTCCGTGCCCAAGCTCCAGCTCAAGCTGTACGACACGCTGGCCCCGCTGTTCGCCCGCGCCGAGGCGAACGTGAAGCTGCCGGTGGGCATGAGCCTCTTCGCCGTGGCCCGCGTCACCGGAGGCGACGCTTGAGGATGCGCCTCCCGGCGACGACGCACCACACCGCGGGGAGCACCACGCCGTGAGTCTGGCGCCAGGGCCGGCCACCGACTCGCAGACCCCTTCGGAGTCCTCGGCGCCCGGCCCCACCGGGAAGCCCGTCATGGCCTCCCGGGGCGCGCCTCGCGCGGTCTGGGCCGCCCTGGCGGCGCTGTATGTGTTGTTGTTTCCATACCACCCGAAGCTGCGCTCACCCAATGAGCTGTGTCGGCTCTGGCAGAGCATCGCGCTGGTGGAGCACGGCACGCTCGACATCAACCAGGTGCTGCGCGACCGGGGCTACGTGGGCGACCTGTCCGTGAAGGATGGGAAGTACTACCCCAGCAAGGCGCCGCTGCTCTCGTTCGCCGCCGCGCCGGTGTACGCCGCGCTGCGCGCCGCCTCGGGTCCGGAGCCGGTGCCCGAGGTCCCCCTCGTCTTCTTCTCGCGCCTGTGGCTCACCGTGCTGCCCACGCTGGGCCTGCTGTGGCTGGTGCGGCGCTACCTGCGTGCCACCCTCACTGCGCCCGTCGCCGACGCCCTCACCGTGACGTACGGACTGGGCTCGCTGGCGTTCAGCTACTCCCTGTTGTTCATGAGCCACCAGACGACGGCGGTGCTGCTCTTCGCCGGCTTCTATGCGCTGTGGCGCTGCGCGCGCGGGGAGTGGCGCGAGCGGGGCTATGTCCTCGCGGGGGCGTGCGCGGGAGCCACCGTGGCGGCCGAGTACACCGGCGCCCTGGGGGTGCTCGGGCTGGTGCTGTACGCCGCGCTCACCTTCCTCTTCCGCGACGTCCCGGCCCGCGAGCGCTTGCGGGGCCTGGGCCGCGCCGCCGGGCTCGCCACGCTGGGCGCGCTGCCCTTCGTGCTCGCGCTGATGGCGTACCACCAGGCCACCTTCGGACATCCGCTGACGAGCGGGTACAAGTACCTCAACGACTCCGGCTACCAGCCGTGGCACCTGGGCGGATTCCTGGGCATCCGCACGCCGGACCCGCGCGCCTTCACCCTGTCGCTCGTCTCTCCGCTGCGGGGGCTGTTCACGCTCGCCCCCTTCCTGCTGCTGGCCGTGCCCGGCCTTTCGCGGCTGCGTTTCCGGCGCGGCGCCGACGTCTCCGCCGAGCAGCGCGCCCTGGCGTGGATGACGGCGGCGCTCCTCGCGGGCTACCTCTACTTCACGTCCTCCTTCTCCTATGACTCCTGGGGCTGGACGACGGGGCCGCGCCACCTCACCGGCCTGGTGCCCTTCCTCCTGCTGCCCGCGGGCCTGTGGCTGGAGCGCCTGCGCGAGCGTCAAAGCCTCACCGCCCTGGGCGCGGGCGCCATGCTGTGCGGAGCCGCCATCCTCACCACGGGGCTGGCCACCTTCGTCAATTACATCCCAGACGACGTCTCCAACGCCCTGGGAGGTCTGACGTTGCCGCTGCTGCACGCCGGCTTCTTCCCTCCCTCCGTGCTGTCCTTCCTCGGTGTGCCCCAATCCATCGCGGGCGTGCTGCTGCTCGTCCTCCTGGTGGCCGTGACGGGTTGGGTCCTCGCCACTCTCTCCACGCCCCCCGGGCGGCGCTGGCCCGCCCTGCCCTCCGTGGCCGCCGGTCTCGCGACGCTGCTGCTGGTGACCACCCTGCATTACCAGACCACCGAACATGACGACGCGGACCGCAATGCCGTGCGGTTCCTGGAGTCCGTGTGGCTCGCGCCTCCCCAGGGCCACGTGTCGTTCTGGCCCCGTCAGCCTCACTGAGACGCCTGAGTAACCGGAGGCGCGTCCAACTCCCTGGGCGGGCTCCATGGCGACGACCTCCTCGCCGCCAGCGGCACTCCCCGGGCACGACGTTCCGTGCCACAGTTGTCTCCTCCCAAGGAGGCAGTGACGATGATGAAGCGGGTTGCCCTGGTGATGAGCCTCTGTCTGGCCCCAAGCGTCTACGCGGAGGATGAAGTCGCGGACGTGTGGAAGGCCAAGTGCAAGTCGTGTCACGGCGACGACGGCAAGGCGCAGACCAAGATGGGCAAGAAGGAGTCCATCGTCGACATGAGCCAGGCTGCCTGGCAGGCGGCCGAGTCGGACGCGGACATCCGTCAGGCGATTGCCGACGGCTCCCCTCGCAACACGAAGATGAAAGCCTTCAAGGACAAGCTCACCGCCGCGCAGATTGACGCGCTGGTGGGATACATCCGCACCATGAAGGCGAAGTAGGGCCCCGCGGCTCGCTGAATATCCCTCCGGGGTGCGCGTCAGCCGGACAGAGAAACGGAGCCGACCATGAAGACCCTCTCCACCGCCCTCGTGTTCTGCCTGTCCATGGCCGGTCTGTTCGCCTCGGTTCGCGCCGATGCCCTGACCTCCCCGCGAATCGAGCCGGGAGTGTCCCGGCCCGAGCCCCTCTCGCTGCGTCCTGGCGACGGCAAGGGAGGTGGGGACGGGGATGACAAGGGCGGCGACGACAAGGGTGGCGACGACGAGGAGGACGAGGAGGACTACCGCTCCCGCTACGCCGGTGTCTCCGGAGCCGCGGCGCTGGAGCTGGTGGACCCCGGTGTCCTCAACGACTTGATGCGCCTGCGCGCCGCGGCCCGGTACGGCCGCTACTGAGCAGGCAGGCGTGCCCTCGGCTCAGGCCCAGCGCGTCTGGGTCTCGTCCTGGGCCTGGACCACGCGGGGCAGCGTCACCGAGAAACACGTCCCGGCCTCCAGTGAGGACGCGACATCCACCCACCCGCCGTGGGCCGTGACGATTTGCGAGACGATGTAGAGCCCCAGGCCCAGCCCGTGACGGTGGGGCCGGGGCATGCCCGGCTCGGGCGTGGCGCGGTGGAAGGGCGCGAACAGGCGCGGGCGCAGCGAGTCCGGAATGGGCGGCCCGAGGTTGTGGACCTCCACGCGCTGGAAGAGCGGGTCACTCGCCGCCAGCCGCACGCGCACCGACGTGCCACTGGGGCTGTGTTGCAGCGCGTTGCCGACCAGGTTGGAGAGCACCTGTCCCAGCCGCTCCTCGTCCCAGATGCCGCGCGACTCGCCGTCCACCTCCAGGTCCACCTGATGCTGGGGATGGGCCGGCTCCAGCTCGGAGATGATGCGACGGCACACCGACTCCATGCACACCTCGCGCGGACGCAGGGGAATGCCTCCCGCCATGCGCGCGCGGGTGAAGTCGAGCAACTGTTTCACCAGCCGCGCCATACGCTCGGCGCTCCCGTCGATGCGCTGCGCCACGCGCCGCGCCTCCGGCGTCAGCGTGGCCTGGGCCAGCAGGGCCGCTGCGGACAGCCGCACCGCCGCCAGCGGGTTGCCCAAATCGTGCCCCAGCACGCCGATGAAGCGCTCCTGGAAGCGCGCCTCCTCGTCCCGCTCCAGCTCCTGGCGGCGGCGCGCGGTGACATCCCGGCTGATGCCGAACAGGCCGTAGACGGTGCTGTCGCCCCGACGGAGCACGCCCTTGGTCGTCTGCCAGATGCGGTCGCTTCCCGGCCCGCCCTCTGAGTCCTCGTAGGTGGCGGTGACGCCGGACTCCATCACCGCGCGGTCATGCGCCAGCGTGGGCCCGGCGACGTCCTCGCCCAGCAACTCCAGGTCCGTGCGCCCGAGGATGTCCTGCGGCGCCCGATTGAACGCCCGCGCGGTGGCGGGATTGATGAGCACGTAGCGCGCATCCACGTCCTTCACGTAGATGGCGTCGGTGGCGCTCTCGATGACGGCGTGCAGCAGGTCATGGTCCCTGCGCAGCGTCTCCTCGGCGGCCATCCGCTCCGTCAGGTCCTCCAGGAAGACGACAACGCCGTCCTCCCAGGGCGACACCCGCGCCAGCAGCCAGACGAGCCCCACGGAGGACTGGCGGGAGACACGCACCACCTCCGGCTCGCGGCGCACCGCCACTCGGACACACGCGGCGAACAGGCCACATTCGCCCACCCACGGCGCTTCCTCGAGGAGGCGCTGGCGCACGAGCGGACGCTCATCGCGCCCCAGCCAGCGCTCCGCGTGGACATTCGCGGAGACGCACTCGAAGTCCAGGATGCCGTGCCCAGCGGAGCGGACGCTGCGCAGCACCATCACTGCTTCGGAGGGGGGTGCGCCCGCCCCGCTCATCAACCTGTTGCTCCAACGGCCGGATTGCATGGCTGGCGTGTGGCACCCCCCAGCGATGCCTTGCAGGAGAGTAGTTCCTGCCCCGGGCATGCGGCCAACCCACCCCAGGTACGGCTGATTCGTGGCGGACACAGCATTCGTGGCCGCGTCGGCTCCGACACACGACACGCAATGCGCTCTGTCGTTGACCTGTCAGGGGCATGCCCCTAATTACCCTGCGGCCCTCAGGGGTCCACTCATGGACACTCCTTTCACACAGAGGCGGGATGACGAGGCGGCGCAGCCTGGCGGCGTGCCGCTCGTGGCGGGTGACACCTTCGCCCGGTTGCTGGCGGAGCTGCGCCCGGGACACCGCGCGCGGACGCAGGGACTGAAGGGCTCCGCCCGGGGCCACGTGCTGGCTCGCCTGCACCGTGAAGCACGCGCGCCGCTCGTCTGCGTGGCGGCGGACGAGGAAGCAGCCGATGCCCTGGCCGCCGACCTCGCCTTCTTCCTGGGTGGCACCGGCACGCTGCTGCGGCCGAGCGTGCTGCGCCTGCCCGCCGACGAGGTGCTGCCCTACGACGAGCTGTCCCCGGAGGCGGTCGCCGTCACCGAGCGGCTGGGCGCGTTGTTTCACTTGTCTCAAGGCACGCGCTTCCCGGTGCTGGTGCTATCCCTGCGCGCGCTGCACCGCCGCGTGCTGCGCCCGGACGTCATGGCCGCGCTCACGGACCGGGTGGTGGTGGGCCAGGAGTACGACCGGGACGCGCTGGCGCGGAAGCTCTCCCGGATGGGCTACCAGAACAGCCCGATGGTGGAGGACGTGGGGACGTTCTCCGTGCGCGGCGGTCTGCTGGACGTCTTCAGCCCGCTCTACGACAAGCCGGTGCGCCTGGAGTTCTTCGGGGACACCATCGACTCCATCCGCGCCTTCGACCCGGAGTCGCAGCGCACGGTGGACGCGCTGAAGGAAGTGGACCTGGTGCCCGCGCGGGAGCTGCTGCTCACCGAGGACACCCGCCCGCGCGCCGAGGCCGCCGCCCGCGAAGTGGCCGAGCACATCAACCTGCCCACCATCCAGCTGCGCGAGCGGCTGGACGCGTTGCGCGAGGGGATGCCCGGCTTCGGACTCGAGGGCCTGCTGCCCGCGCTGTTCGAGGGCGGACTGGCCACGGTGTTCGACTTCCTGCGCACGTGGAGCCCGGAGGCGCCGGTCTTCTACCTGGACGACCCGCTGGAGCTGGGGCGCGCCGCGGACGCGCTGTGGGACGAGTTGGAGCGAACCTTCGTCGCGGCCGAGGAGCGCAAGGACCTGGTGCGCCCGCCGGCCGAGCACTTCCTCTCGCGCGAGGCCGTCGCGGAGCTGCTGGGCGCCTATCGCGTCGTCGAGGGTGGAGGCCTGTCGCTCACGCAGTCCGAGAAGCCGCCGGTGCTCTTCCAGTTCGGCGGCACGCAGGACCTGCGGGAGGCGATTCTCGCGCACCATGGCGAGGAGGGCGCGCTCTCGCCGCTGGTGGACCGGCTCCAGCGCTGGCGGGACTCGGGCGTCGCGTGCGCGGTGGCGTGCGGCACGCTGAGCCAGGCGGACCGGCTCAAGCGGCTCTTGCTGGACCGCGACGTCATGGTGAAGGTGCACACCGAGCCCATGACGGACGCGTCGGTGCTGTACGAGCCGTCGGTGTGGGCGCACCTCTTCACGGGGGAGGTGAGCCAGGGCTTCGTGGACGGCTCGGGCGGGCTGGCCGTGCTGTCGGACGAGGAGATTTTCGGCGTCCGCGCGCGTCGGCGCGTCAAGCGCGGCAAGAAGCTGGATGCCTTCGCCGCGGGCTTCAAGGACCTGAAGGAAGGCGACCTCATCGTCCACACCGACTTCGGCATCGGCCGCTACTCGGGCCTGACGAAGATGCAGGTGAACGGCGTGCCCGGGGACTTCCTCGTCCTGGAGTACGCGGGCCGGGACAAAATCTACCTGCCGGTGGGCCGCATGCGGCTCATCCAGAAGTTCACCGGCGGCAACCCGGACACCATCCAGCTCGACAAGCTGGGGACGACGAGCTGGGAGAAGACGAAGAAGCGCGTCAAGGAACAGCTCCTCAAGATGGCGGCGGAGCTGCTGCAAATCGCCGCCTCGCGCCGCGCCCACCCGGGCCACTCCTTCAGCGCGCCGGACCGCTACTTCGCCCAGTTCGAGGCGGACTTCGAGTTCGAGGAGACGCCGGACCAGGCGAAGGCGATTGAGGACGTGCTGGCGGACATGCAGAAGCCGGAGCCCATGGACCGGCTCGTCTGCGGCGACGTGGGCTACGGCAAGACGGAGGTCGCCATGCGCGCGGCCTTCAAGGCGACGCTGGACCGCAAGCAGGTGGCGGTGCTGGTGCCCACCACGGTGCTGGCGCAGCAGCACTTCCTCTCCTTCAGGAAGCGCTTCAACGACTACCCCGTCACGGTGGAGGTCATCTCCGGACTGAAGAAGCCGCCGGAGGTGCGGGACATCCTCAAGCGCGCCAAGGAGGGCAAGGTCGACATCCTCATCGGCACGCACAAGCTGTTGGGCGGCGAGGTGGCCTTCAAGGACCTGGGGCTGATGATTGTCGACGAGGAGCAGCGCTTCGGCGTGAAGCAGAAGGAGTCGCTGAAGAAGTGGCGCTCCCAGATTGACGTGCTGACGCTGACGGCGACACCCATTCCCCGCACGCTGCACATGAGCATGTCGGGTGTGCGCGACATGAGCATCATCGCCACGCCGCCGCAGGACAGGCGCGCCATCCGCACCTTCGTCATGAAGTACGACGCCATGGTGGTGAAGGAGGCGATTGAGCGGGAGGTCGCTCGCGGCGGGCAGGTCTTCTTCGTGCACAACCGCGTGGAGTCCCTGCCGTCCATGGAGCAGCAGCTGCGCGAGCTGGTGCCACAGCTGTCCGTCGGCGTGGCGCACGGACAGATGGGTGAAGGGCAGCTCGAGAAGGTGATGTTGGAGTTCACCGAGCGCAAGCACCAGGTGCTCCTGTGCACCGCCATCATCGAGAGCGGCATCGACATCTCCAGCGCCAACACGATGATTGTGAACCGGGCGGACCAGTTCGGTCTCGCGCAGCTCTACCAGCTCCGAGGCCGCGTGGGCCGCTCCAAGGAGCGCGCGTATGCGTACCTGCTGGTGCCCACGCGTCGGGCGGTGACTCGCGATGCGCAGCGGCGGCTGGAGGTGCTCCAGAACTTCACCGAGCTGGGCGCGGGCTTCTCCATCGCCAGCCATGACCTGGAGATTCGCGGCGCGGGCAACCTGCTGGGCGAGAAGCAGTCCGGCGCCATCGCCGAGATTGGCTTCGACATGTACGCGCAGCTCCTGGAGGAAGCCGTCGCGGAGCTGCAGGGCCAGCCGCCCAAGGTGCAAATCGAGCCGGACGTCACGCTGCCCATGCCCGCGCTCATCCCGGACGACTACGTCAGCGACGTGCACCAGCGGCTCGTCTTCTACAAGCGCTTCAGCCAGGCCGGCCACCCCGACGAGGTGACGGACCTGCGCGCGGAGCTGGTGGACCGCTACGGCGAGGCGCCGGACGAGGTGGACCACCTGTCCGAGCTGACGCTGCTGAAAATCGACATGCGTGATTTGCGACTGCGGGGCCTGGAGGTCGGCACCCAGCGGTTGGTGGTGACGCTGGGCGCGGACGCGCTCCTGGACGGACCGAAGGTCGCCGGGCTGGTGCAGCGCTCGAAGGGCTACTACCGCCTCACGCCAGACATGAAGCTCATCGCCCGCGTGGCGCAGGGCCTCCAGGGACATGACCTCATCGCCGAGGCGCGCAAGGTGCTGAGGGACCTGGACCACTGCTCGCTGCCCCGGAGCTGAGCCGTCCCGAAACGAGAAGAGGCCCGGGACCGCGGGGTCCCGAGCCTCTGTCTCGCACTCCAGCGCGCTGATGATTACGGCGTGCCGTCGTTGCCACCGCGCTTGAACAGCTTGCCCAGCGCGACGACGAGCAGCGCGAGGCCAGCGAAGATGACCTTCTTGCCGGCCACCAGCACCGCGATCAGCCCCTTGAAGAGCCCCGCCTTCGCGGCCACCTTGCCGGCGACCAGACCCGCGACACCGTACGCGGCCACGCGGCCGGTGCTCGGGTCGAAGTCCTCGTAGCGGTGGCCGGGCTGGAAGTGGGTGAAGGCCAGCACCTGCTGCATGTCCTTCTCCACCTGGGGCAGCGCCACCATGCTGGCGACGGCGTTGAGCACCAGCACGCCCTCCTTGCCCAGCACGCGGACGTTGTAGTTCAGCGTGTGCTCCTTCGAGTCACCGAAGCCCAGCTCCTGCGCCCAGTACAGCTTGCGCGTGCTCGCGTCGTAGCGCGGAGTCGCGGCCCAACCCACCAGCTCCACCGCCCCGTAGCCCGCCTTGACGCGCTCGGCGTTCTCATCGCGGGTGTTCCCCTGCATTTCCTCGAGCAGGTCCGCGTAGTCGATGCCCGCCGCGTCCTCGTCCTCCACGTGGCCATCGTCGTCGTACTGGATGACGACGCCCCAGCCCTCGGGCGAGTCCACGCTCACGTCCGACGGAATCACCATGCCCAGCGTCTTGGAGCCGGGCGGGTTGCCCCAGACCTCCACGAGCACCTTCTCCGCTTCCTCGGGCGAGAGGTAGCCGAAGCTCTCCGGCACCACCATCTTCGCCAGGCCGCCTCCCAGCACGACCTCACCGGTCCGCGGGTGGAGTTCGGGAAGCGCCGGGGCCTCCACCTCCTCCGAGTCACCCGCCTGCTCGGGCACCTGGGCCCACGCGCTCACCGCCACCAGCGACATCACCGCGAACAACCACCTGCCACGCTGCATGTGACTCCCCCTCCAGGGAATTCAGACACGGATGGCCGGAGGGACGTGACACGTCAGAATCACTGACGACACAGCGTGCGGCGCAATGCGCTCGCAAGCCCCCCGGGTCCGAAGGCGCGGCAACCTAGCGGCGCACGGGAGCACGCGTCAATTCAGTGCCCCGCACTCCCAAAGTTCAGGCAGCTTCGACTTTCGCGACAGTCACGGGACGCCGGAGAAACTCACGAGCGTTGGCCATGGCGCGAGGGTCCTGGAGCACCTCTCCGGGCTGATTGCCATGGCCGATGAGGGCGCCTCTCCACCCCATCTCCATGTAATCCGCGCTGAGCTGGAGGCTCATGAGCAGCGGCTGCGCCACGCCGTCATCCTCGTCGGAGGAGTGGGTCGTCACGAGCGACAGCACCTTGCCGCGCATGCGCTCGCGGAAGCGCAGCTCCGGCAGCCGGAACCACCAGGACCAGTGCTCCAGGTAGGACTGCGCGCTGGCGGGGAGGCTGTACCAGTACACGGGGGCGACGATGACCAGTTCGTCGGCGGCGAGGGTCCGCTCGGCGAGCGCCAGCATCTCCGGGCTCGCGGGCCGTGCCGCGTAGCCGCCGGGAGCATGACGCAGGTCTCGAAAAGCCTCGTGCTGGTAGGCGTCCAGCCGGAGCCAGTCAGTCACCGTGCCGGAAGGCAGCGACTCGGCCGCCTTGCGAGCGAGCTGCTCCGCGTTGCCGTTCTCACGGGCGCTGGCGAGCAGGAAGAGGACGTTGCGCGGCGTCGCGGAGGAGGAACTCATGTCGTCGGTCCAGAAAGGAGCCGGAGAGAAAGCACGGAGTGTGCACCGGCGGCATCTTCATAACGCCGGGAACTTCGCGACGCACGAAGCGCGCGCCCTCAGGTGCCTCTGTCCCCGCCCCTGCGCTCCGGCGACGACAAACACGAGCGGCGCCCACGTGGGTGAACCCACCAACGATGGGAGCCTCGCGACGCACGCAGCGCGCGCCCTCAGGTGCCTCTGCCGCCGCCAACGTGCTCCGGCGACGACTCCACGCGAGCGCCACTCACGTGGGTGACCTCACACCGGTGACTTCCGGCCTGGAGAACCGGTCGGCGCACTCCGACGCGCGCCGACCCGGCCTGCCTCACTGCTCGCCGCAGAAGTGTACGACGGCGCGCGACAGCACGGCCTCGCAGCGCACCAGGTCCTCGGTGGGCACGTACTCGCCCGTCTGATGCGCCACGCGGATGTCGCCGGGGCCGAACACCACGGCCTCCGCGCCCAGCTCCGTCATCTGCGGAGCCTCCGTGCCGAAGGGCACCGTGGTGGACGCGTTGCCACTGGCCTCCGCGAGGAAGCGCACCACCTCCGCGTCCGCGCGCGTATTCACACCTCGGTCCGTGCGCAGCACGCGGATGTGGGCCTCGTAGGCGGGCTCGTCGCGCACCAACTCCTGACGGATGGACTCCAGAAGCTCGGCCACCCGCTGCACCGGCTGTCCCGGAATGGGCCTCCACTCCACCGTGAAGCGGCACGAGCCCGGCAGGATGTTCTTCGCCTTGCCCCCCTGGATGACGCCCACGTTCACCGTGGTGAAGGGCGGCTGGAAGCCCTCGTCCAGCTCCTCGCGCAGCACCGTCGTGGCGAGCTGCTCCAGCCGGTTCAGGAAGCGTCCCGCGCGGAAGATGGCGGACGCGCCCGTGTCCGGATACGCGCTGTGGCCCTCCTTGCCGAGCACCTCCACCTCCGCCAGGCAATAGCCCTTGTTGGCGCGCACCGGCGTGAGCTTCGTGGGCTCTCCGACGATGGCGTGGCGCGCGCGGCCCAGTCCCGCCGCCACCAACTTCTTGGCGCCCACCAGCCCCACTTCCTCGTCGGCGGTAAGCACCACCATCAGCGGGGCCTGAAGCTTCGTGGCTCGCTCCGCGGCATGCAGCGCACAGGCGATGAAGCCCTTCGTGTCGCAGGCGCCGCGCGCGTAGAGCTTGCCCTCCTTCTCCGTCAGCTTCAGCGCATCCGTCCACGCCGCATCGAACGGCACGCAGTCGGAGTGTCCCACCAGCGCGAGCGCCGCGCGTCCGGAGCCGCCCTTCACGGCGACCAGGTTCACCTTCTCCACGCCCGCGTCGTCCGTGTACCGCTGACGCTCGGCGCTGAAGCCCGCCTTCTCCAGGCGCGCCTGCGCATAGTCGATGAGCGGGGCATTGGGTCGCGCGGACGTGGTGTCCATCGCCACCAACTCCGTCAGGGTGGCCCGCAGCGCGGGCAGCGTGTCGCTCATGAAGACAACCTCCGGTGGCCGCGTCATGCCACCCCCTGGCGTCTGGCGCCAGCCCCCGGAGGGGCTCCTGTCTCCCACGCCCCGTCAGGGGTACAGCGTGCGCGCGAGCGCCTGGAAGGCGCGTCCACTCTCCTCCGCGAGCGGATGCCGGCCATCCCTCACCACCAGCCGTCCGGCCACCGCCACCTCGCGCACCGCCGCCTTGTCAGCACCCAGGACGATGGAAGCCAGCAACGATGAAGGCCCCGCGCCCACCAGCGACGGGTGCCCCACGTCCACCGTGAAGAAGTCCGCGAGCGCCCCCTCCTCCAGCATCCCCGTGGACAGGCCCAGACTGCGCGACCCCTCCACCGTGGCCATGCCCAACAGCCGCGCCGCCAGGCCCGACACCTCCCCGCCTCCCGGGTCCAGCACCGCGCGCCGCAGCCTCGCGAGCCGCAGGTGGCCTTCGAGCTGACGCGCCTCGTCCAGCAGGTCCACCAGCGCCTGACTGTCCGAGCCCAGGCTGATGCTCGCACCCGCCTTCACCAGCGCATCCGCTGGAACGATGCCATCACCCAGGTTGCGCTCCGTGGAAGGACACGCGCACACCGTCGCCCGGGCGGTGCCCAGCATGGCCACCTCCTCGTCCGTCAGGTGCACGCCATGCACGGCGGTGAAGCCCGCGCTCAACAGCCCCAGGTCCGACAGCAGCTCCACCGGCCGTCGCCCATGCTCGGCGAGACACGCCTCGATTTCCTTCGGCTGCTCCGCCACATGCATGTGCACGGGGAAGCCAGCTGCCTTCGAGACGGCGGCCAGCCAGTCCTTCGTCACCGCTCGCACGCTGTGCGGCGCCAGTCCCACGCTGACCGCCGCGTCGTCCCGCACCTCGCGAGCCAGCGACTCCGCCGACGCGAGAAAGGTGTCCACGTCCGGGTCGATGAAGCGACGCTGTCGCGGATTCGCCGCGACCTGGTAGCCCGCGCGCGCATACCCCACGCGCAACAGACAGATGCGCAGCCCCGCGTCCCGCGCGGCCCGGATGACCGCATGGGCCAGCGTGTTCCGGTCCGCGTACGGCGTGCCGTCCTGTTGGTGATGGATGTAGTGGAACTCGCCCACGGTGGTGATGCCCGCCAGCGCCATCTCCACGAAGACCTGCCGCGAGGCCACGTACACGTCCTCGGGGCCCAGGGCCTCGGCGGCGCGATACATGGCCTCGCGCCAGCTCCAGAAGTCATCCGCCTCGCGTCCGGAGACGACGTACTCCGTGCGTCCGCGAATCAGGCGCTGGAAGGCATGGGAGTGGCCGTTGACCAGCCCCGGCAGCAGCGCGCGGCCCGGGAGCCGTACGACGCTCGCCCCGGCGGGCACGGACGACGCCTCGACGACGCGGCCCCCGGCACCCACGGCCAGGGCACGTCCCTCGATGAGCCGGCCTCCCACGTACAGGAAGTCCGGCTGGTAGACAGTGATGTCGCTCACCCCGACAGCGTATGCCAGCGGACCGCGCCCCGCAGCAGCCACGACACGGTCCGCCAGCGAGGCTGTCAGCGCACGAACGCCATCTTCGAGCCCTCGTCCGGGGCTGGGTGGACGGTGTTGTCATCCGCGCCCGGACGCCCCAGGCCGCGCTGCACCGCCGGTGCGGATGCGTTCACCGCGCCCACGTAGAAGACCCCGTGGTAGCCCTCCGAGTTCGTGGAGTCCCAGGTGTGCACGAAGAAGCGGGTGCCGTTGTCCTTGCCCTTCGCCTCACGCACACCGCAGTCGAGCGCGCTCTTCACACCCTTCTGGTCCACCGAGCAGATCCACGCGGAGCCGCTGGCGTACGCCATGTCCAGCGCCACCACATGCTCCAGCCGCTGCTCCAGCAAGTACCCCATGGGCCGGTGCTTCTGGTCCCACGGCAGGCCCTGCTTCGTGCGCGAGTGGATGTTCCCCGACAACACCATGTGGAAGCGCTGGGGGCTCGACTCCACCTGGAACGCCACCGTGCCCGCCATCGCGTCCTCGCGCTGCTGCCCGTTGGCCTTCGGGTGGTCGAAGACGAAGACGTCCACGTCCAGGCCCTGTGAGCGCAGTTGGCGCAGGTGCTCCAACATGTTCGCCATCGCCTCGCTGCCACGGCCGTCCGGATACGGGCTGCGCCAGAAGGGAGCCTCCATCAGCTTCAGCCAGTCCGCCTCTTCACCCGCGCTCTCCAGGAACGCGTCCACGCGCCCCTGGTTCTCCAGCGGAAGCTCCAGGCCCACCGTCACCGGGATGCCCGCCACCACCGCCTGACAGGCGGCCTGCGCGACGAAGCGCGGCACCTCGCGCGTTCCGTGCACCTCACCCAGCAGCAGCACCCCACCCTCCTTCACCTGCTTGCCCAGGCCGATGATGGGCAGGCCACACTCCACCGCGAACTGCGACGGTGCTTCCTTCGCGTTCGGCGCCTTGGCCACCTGCACCGGCTTGGGCGCGTTCTCCTCCTTCGCCAGCAGCGGCGCCACCTCGCGGAACACCCGCCACTCCATCACCAGGTCTCGCTGCCCCTGGCCCGACTCCGCGAAGAACGAGGTCTCTCCCCGAGGCGTGGCGATGACCTCCTCCCAGTCCTCGGCCGACGACAGCGGCGCGCTCGCTGGCTGAATCGGCTCGGCCTTGTAATCCTCGGCCGGGCCCTCAATCGTCGCCCCCATGCCCCAGGCCCGGGTCGGACTCCAGTCCACCTGATTGCCCGAGTTGGCCAGGGTCTTGTTCAGGCTCTTGGTGATGCGGAAGATTTGCAGCTTGCTCGACGTGGGCGTCTCTCGCCGGCCCACCACCATGTACCGGTGGAAGAAGCCCGAAATCTTCGAGCCGCCGAACTCCTGCCGCCACTCCGTCTCCAGCACCATGCTGTCCTTGTCCTCACGGAAGGGCAGCTCGTTGCGCGTGAAGAACTCCCGAACCTGCGGCCACATCTCCGCGAGCGGCCGGTCGTAGATGGCCTCCCGGTCCGGGTACTCCAGCGCGCCGCGATGGGCCGCGCAGCCCGACAAACCCAAGGACAACAGCAACACCGTATACACAGCTGAGCGCATCCACCCTCCGAGCATCGCGTACCGGGAATGGAACGGGAGCGGGAGGGTGGCATATCGCCACGGCTCAGCGCGCGGAGACGACAGACTCCGCTTCGGGCGCGAAGGGCTTCTTGCTGCCCTCCTTGCCGGGCCCTCGCTCACCCACGCGGATGGCCGGCGCGGACGCATTCACCGCGCCCACGTAGAACACCCCGTGGTAGCCCTCCGAGTTCACCGAGTCCCACGTGTGCACGAAGTAGCGCTCGCCGTTGTCCTTGCCCTTCGCCTCGCGCACGCCGCAGTCCAGCCTGTCCCGCACGCCCTTCGAGTCCACCGAGCAGATCCATGCGGTGCCAGTGTCGTAGGCCATGTCGAGCGACACCACACTGTCGAGCTTCTCCTTCAGCATCAGACCCATGGGCCGGTGCTGCTTGTTCCACGGAAGGCCCTTCTTCGTGCGCGAGTGGATGTTGCCCGACAGCACCACATAGAAGCGCTGGGGCGCGGACTCCACCTGGTGGATGAGCGTGGCCGCCATCGCGTCCTCGCGCTGCTGACCATTCGCCTTCGGGTGGTCGAACACGACGACGTCCACGTCCAGGCCCCGCGAGCGCAACTGGCGCAACTGCTCCAGCATGTTCGCCATCGCCTCGCTCCCACGGCCATCCGGGTACGGGCTGCGCCAGAACGGCGACTCCATCAGCTTCAACCAGTCCTCTTCCCCACCCTGGCTCTCCAGGAACGCGTCCACGCGGCCCTGGTTCTCCAGCGGCAGCTCCAGACCCACCGTCACCGGGATGCCCGCCACGGTCGCCTGACAGGAGGTCTGCGCCACGAAGCGCGGCACCTCGCGCGTGCCGTGCAGCTCGCCCAACATCAGCACCGCGCCCGGCTTCGCCTGCTTGCCCAGGCCGATGATGGGCAGCCCGCACTCCATGGAGATTTGCGACGGCGCCTCCTTCGCGTTCGGGGCCTTGGCCACCTGCACCGGCTTGGGCGCGTTCTCCTCCTTCGCCAGCAGTGGTGCCACCTCGCGGAACACCCGCCACTCCATCAACAGGTCTCGCTGGGCCTGCGCCGATTCGATGAAGAGGTTCTCGCCCCGCGGAGTGTCCATGACCTCCTCCCAGTCCTCGGCACTGGTCAGGGGTTGATCACCTTCCGAAATCGAATGCGTTGCGCTGCCCTCCTGACCGGTGGGCCCCAGTCCGACACCGCGCGAGACGCCCCAGTCCAGCTCCCTGCCGCCTTGTGACAGCGTCTTGTTGGAGCTCTTGGTGATGCGGAAGATCTGCAGCTTGCTCGACGTGGGCGTCTCGCGCCGGCCCACCACCATGTATCGGTGGAAGAAACCCGAAATCCTCGAGCCGCCGAACTCCTGCCGCCACTCCGTCTGGAGCACCATGCTGCCCTTGTCCTCGCGGAAGGGCAGCTCGTTGCGCGTGAAGTAGCCTCGGACCTCCGGCCACATCTCCGCGAGCGGCCGGTCGTAGATGGCTTCACGGTCCGGGATTTCCAGGTCGCTTCGGTGAGCCGCACAGCCCCCCAAGCCCCAGGCCAACAACACCACCGCGTAGAGTACCGAGCGCATCCACCCTCCGGGCATCACGTTCCCGAAATGGAACGGAGCCAGGAGGGCACCATATCGCCACGGCTCAGTGCGAGGACGCGAGCTTCCCTTCCTCCCGCGCGAAGGGGCTCTTGCTGCCCTCCTTGCCCGGTCCCTGCTCACCCAGTCGGATGGCCGGCGCGGACGCGTTCACCGCGCCCACATAGAACACCCCGTGGTAGCCCTCCGCGTTCGTGGAGTCCCAGGTGTGCACGAAGTAACGCTCGCCGTTGTCCTTGCCCTTCGCCTCGCGCACGCCGCAGTCCAGCCTGTCCCGCACGCCCTTCGAGTCCACCGAGCAGATCCACGTCGTGCCGGTGTCGTAGGCCATGTCGAGCGACACCACGCTGTCGAGCCGCTGCTTCAACAGCAGACCCATGGGCCGGTGCTTCTTGTCCCACGGCAGGCCCTGCTTCGTGCGCGCGTGGATGTTCCCCGACAACACCATGTGGAAGCGCCGCGGGCTCGACTCCACCTGGAACGCCACCGTGCCCGCCATCGCGTCCTCGCGCTGCTGCCCGTTGGCCTTCGGGTGGTCGAAGACGAAGACGTCCACATCCAGGCCCTGCGCGCGCAGCTGGCGCAGGTGCTCCAGCATGTTCGCCATCGCCGCGCTGCCTCGGCCGTCCGGATACGGGCTGCGCCAGAAAGGGGCCTCCATCAGCTTCAGCCAGTCCTCTTCCCCACCCTGGCTCTCCAGGAACGCGTCCACGCGGCCCTGGTTCTCCAGCGGGAGCTCCAGGCCCACCGTCACCGGGATGCCCGCCACGGTCGCCTGACAGGACGCCTGCGCCACGAAGCGCGGCACCTCCTGCGTGCCGTGCATCTCTCCCAGCAGCAACACCGCGCCCGGCTTCGCCTGCTTGCCCAGACCGATGATGGGCAGCCCGCACTCCACCGCGAATTGCGAAGGGGCTTCCTTCGCGTCCGGCGCCTTCGCCACCCGCACCGGCTGGGGCGCGTTCTCCTCCTTCGCCAGCAGCGGCGCCACCTCGCGGAACACCCGCCACTCCATCACCATGTCGCGCTGGCCCTGACCCGACTCCGCGAAGAAGCCGTTCTCCCCTCGCGGAAGGGCCAGCCGGTCCTCGAAGTCCTCCACGCTCTGCCCCTTGTCCTCCTGGTTGGGCCCACCCATGTTGCGGTTGACCCCCCAGTCAATCTGGTTACCCGGCGGCGACAGCGTCTTGTTCACGCTCTTGGTGATGCGGAAGATCTGCAGCTTGCTCGACGTGGGCGTCTCGCGCCGGCCCACCACCATGTACCGGTGGAAGAAGCCCGAAATCCTCGAGCCGCCGAACTCCTGCCGCCACTCCGTCTCCAGCACCATGCTGCCCTTGTCCTCGCGGAAGGACAGCTCGTTGCGGGTGAAGAACCCCCGGACCTCGGGCCACATCTCGGCGAGCGGCCGGTCGTAGACGGCCTCACGGTCCGGGTAGTCCAGCTCACCGCGATGGGCCGCGCAGCCCGTCACCATGAACACACACGCCAATACAGTGGCCAAGCGCATCATGCCGCCTCCAAGGAACCCGTCTCCGGGAGACTAGAACGACGGCATGTGTCTCGCATATCGGCCAGGAGCCCTGCCTCCGGAGAGACAGGGTCAGGCCTGGACCTCGGAGCCATCGTGGGCGGAGGCCCGCTCCCGTTCCCAGGGACGGGTCCGGACGGCCTCACGAATCCACAAGATGTGACGCCGCTCGTCCTCGCGGTGGCGCTCGATGAGGACGCGCACGTCGGGGCTCCAGTCGAAGCGCAGCGCCAGGTCATAGGCCCGGTTGGAGAACTCCTCGTTGCCGAGCATGGCCACCAGCGCCGCCTCGGTGCCCATCATGCTGGACATCGCGGTCAGCCCCTTCATCGCCGCGCCCTTCAGGTCCGGACGCAGGTCCACCGGCGCGCCGCCGAAGTGGTGGATGAAGCCATTGAGTTCCCGCACGTGGCGCAGGTGGTCGGCGCGGAACTCGCCGAGCCGCTCACGGACCAGCGGCTCCGGGATTCGGGCGAGCGCCGCGTCGTACGCGCCCACCGCATCCGCGTCGAGCTGGGCCAGGCTTCGCAGCCGTGCCACTTCGGACTTCTCGGCCATGTCGACTTCCTCCGCGCCAGGGACGTGTGCAATGTGAGAAGTCTCTTCCCGAAGGCCAACCCGTCCCTCAAGTCCCGGGTCCGACCGCCCTCGCGCCGGGCGAGCGGGCAGCAGCTCAGGGGCGCGGGTGCGCGGGCCTCAAGGGGAGCGCGTCGTCACGGCGAGCAACCCGACGGTGCTTGAGGACGATGAGTTCCCCGAGCACGGCGCTCACCAGCAAGAGCGCGTTCGTCACCACGAAGACCCAGTTGCCCACCAGCACGCTGTAGACGGTGAAGCCCAGCGAGGCCGTCATCTGCCCCACGAAGAGCCACTTGGAGACATCCTGACTGGAGCCCGACTTCCACTGTTTGTGGATCTGCGTTCCCAAGGTCATCAACAAGACGAAGGAACTGAACCAGCCCACGGCCTCGGTGCCCATGCATCCTCCCGAATACAGATGCGCATGCGCTCGCTCGCTGTCAGCCAGGGTGTCCGCGCTTTGCTCCTGACACCGTGAGGCTTCGGGAGGCGCTGGATGAGTCAGCGGGCCGGACGGGGCTCGGTTGCCTGGCGACTCTGGGCGGAAGAGCACGCCCCCCAAGCGCGCACGACATTGCGACAGGTTCCCCGGATGCCAACCGTTGGGACGTGAACCGCCCCAATGCACGCCCCCGCACCACGGGAGCGCTCCGTGCGCCCAGAGCGCAGGCGGCGCGGACCTCCGCGCCCGAACGTCGCGAGGCCCCGGAGTCCGGGCGCGCGAAGCTCTCCCATGGCGACCGTGTCCTCTTCGCGCGCAGCGGGCTGACGAAGGCGGACGTCTTCGCCTACTACCGCGAGGTGGCGCCGCTGCTGGTCCCCATCCTCACGGACCGACCCATCTCCGTGCAGCAGTGGCCCGCTGGCATCGAGGCCCCCGGCTTCTTCCGACACGAGCTGTCCGGCACCCCTGAATGGGTGCCCACGCTGCGCGTCCGCCACGTGGACAAGACGCTGCGCCACGTGAATGTGAACGGCGAGGAGCCCCTGCTCTGGCTCGCCAACCAGTCCGCGCTCACGCTCCACATGTGGCTGAGCCATGCACCCCAGCTCTCGCAGCCGGACTTCCTGGTGATGGACCTGGACCCGGGCAAGGGCGGCTGGTCGGACGTGGTGACGACGGCGCTCGCGCTTCGTGAGCTGCTGGAGGACCAGGGCCTGGAGAGCTACCCGAAGACCTCCGGCAAACGCGGCCTGCATGTCCTGATACCGCTGGGCCCTGGGCACACCTACGCGAAGGTCCAGGCCCATGCGAACCAACTGGCCCACGCGCTGGCGGCACGGCTGGGGGACCTGGCCACCACCACACGCGGCATCAGCGCGCGCAAGGGACGGCTCTATCTGGACGCGGGACAGAACGCGCGCGGCAAGACGGTGGTGGCGCCCTACTCGCTGCGCGCACGCGAGGCCGCTCCCTTCTCCGCGCCCCTGAAGTGGAGCGAGGTGACGCGGAGACTGGACCCCGCGCGCTTCAACCTCCGCACGCTGAAGAAACGCCTGGATGCGGTGGGAGACCTGTTCGCCCCGGCGCTGAAGCACTCGCAGAAGTTGCCGGACTGACGCCCGGTCGCCTGCTCTCCCGCGCGCATGATGCGCTCAGTGCATGTGCCCGGAACGGGTGCTATGGCGACGCCACCATGGACTCCGCCACCGCATCCGGCACCGTGAAGCCGGCTGGCTCGCTGAAGGTCGCCCTCGCCTACTGCACGTGTTTCATCCTGTGGGGCTCGACCTGGTCCGTGGTGAAGGTGGGGCTGGAAGACCTGCCGCCGCTGCGCTTCCTCGGCACCCGCATGTTGGTGGCGGGCCTCTTCCTCCTGCCCTTCGCGCGCTCGCGCGGACGGGTGGACGCGCGCACCGGAGGTCGCATCGCCGCGCTGGGACTGCTCCAGCTCGCCGTGCCCTTCGGACTGCTCTTCTTCGCGCAGCAGTGGATTCCCTCCAGCTGGGCCGCGCTGCTGTTCTCCACCTTCCCGCTGTGGCTGCTGCTCATCGGCCGAGTGCTGATGCCGGACCAGCCCCTGACGCCGGGCAAGCTACTCGCGGCGAGCCTGGGCGCGGTGGGCGTGGTGGTGCTCCACTCCTCGGGCGTCGAGGGGCTCGCGCTGTCCGGCAAGGTGCTGCTCGGCGTCGTGATGACGCTGGTGGCCGTGGCGATCATCGCCGTGGCCAACGTGCTGGCCCGGCGCTACATGTCGCACGTCCCCGCGCAGGTGCTCGTCTTCGGCCAGACGCTCAGCAGCGCGGTGCCCCTGCTCGCGCTCTCCTTCCTGCTGGAGGCGGACTCGCCGGGGAACTGGACGCCGCGCGCGATGGGCGCCGTCTTCTATCTGGCGGTGTTCGGCACGGCCTTCACGTACCTGTGCCTCTACTGGCTCTTGCCGCGAATCTCTCTCACCGCGCTGGGCGCCATGGCCCTGCTCGACACGCTGGTGGCGGTGGTGCTGGGCGTCGCCTTCCTCGGCGAGCCCTTCACCCTGTCACTCGTCGTGGGCGGCGCCCTCATCCTCGGAGGCGCCGCGCTGGCCAACGTGCTGCCGAAGGAAGCCGCGCCACGTCCCACCGACGAGGGCACTCCGAGCTGAAGCGCTGGCGTCAACGCGAGGCGTTCAGCGCGCGGTGCTCCTGAACCCACGCGCGGGCCTCGTCGAGCGTGTCCACGTAGCGCACGTCCAGCGGACGCCCACCGCTGAGCATGGAGCCCACCATCAGGCTCTTGGTGGTGGCCTTCTGCTCCAGCGCCGCGCCGATGTAGACGATGCCCAGGAACCAGTCCGCCTTCGCGTGGTCCACCAGGTAGCGGCGGGACTCCGGACTGAGCTGCGAGTCGGTGATGTCCGCCGCCAGGTAGAAGCGCCCCTCGGCTGACAGCGTCTTGTAGAGGCCACAGGACCAGCGCGACGTGTCCTCGGTGATGGCGCCCCGGAAGCGCGCCCAGAGGATGTCCGGCGCTTCCAGCCACGCGCGTTGCTCGCCGTGGCTCCACTCCTGCTCCCAATCCCTTGCCATGAGACTCCCGCGATGAGGCCGGGCCCAGGATAGGCCCGGCCGCCCGCGGTTCCCAATGGCCCCCGAGCTAGAAGCGCAGCGGCAGCGCGAACGCTGTCCCGTTCTGCGTGCCTGTCCGGAAGCTCCGGGGAGCACCGATAACCATCGTTGGCGGGGTTCCGCCCGAGCCCGGCACGAGCGCGAGGTCCTGTCCCAGTTGGGCTCGCTCGGCGCCATCACCCACGACGGTGAAGTACGGCGAGAGCGCGCCGCCCAGGTTGGGCGCACCCGCGTAGACGAACACGGCGCCACCACCATCCGAGGCCTCGGAGGAGCCCGGCGCGCTCACCACCAGGTCAGGGACATTGTCGCCAGACAGGTCCACGTTGCCCGCCAGCGCCGTGCCGAAGCCCACCGCGCGCGACTTGTGGACCACCACCACCGGCGTCAGGTCGTCGCCGAAGGCGCCCAGCACGAACGGCCTGTTCCGCGAGGGGAGCGTCGCCATCACCGTGGTGAGCTGCGCGATGTCGAAGAGCAGCACCACGGGCTGCGTGACGCCGTTGAACGGCACCGCGGTGGCGCTGATGGCCAGGAAGTCCCGCCCGTCTCCCGTCGTGCCGCCCGCGTTGCGCATGACCTTGCCCGCGCGGGTGATGGCCAGTCCCAGGCCGATGTTGTTGAGCTGCACCTCGCTGTCGCCCGCGATGCGCCACACGGTCGGCGTGGTGCGCCCGCTGCAGCGCACACCGCCCGCGTCGTAGCCGAAGAGGATGGCCACGCCCGAGCGGCTGCCCTCCGCGTACCGCCACGCGAGGTCGTCGCAGCTGTCCCCGTTGATATCCCCCAGCGACGTCGGCGCGCTCGTCTGAATGGCCTCGGAGGGCCACGAGTAGACGGGGTCACACGTCATGGTGAGCTTCGTCAGCGACGCTTCGTCCGGAGGCCGGCCCAGGAACACCTCCATGCCCCTGTCCCGCAGCACGCCCACGTCCTCCTTGCGATCCCCATTGAAGTCGAAGCCGCCCACCAACCCGCGGCCCAGCGCCGAGCGCTTGCACTTCGCGTCCGTCTCCGGCACGCAGGTGGCGATCTGCAGCGGCGCCCACAAGCGATAGGCGGGCTTGAACGAACCGTCCGGCTGCCCCAGCGATACAAACACGCCGCCCACCGACTGGTTGGCCGTGGTGACACACTCCGGTCGAACCGTCTGGTAGGTCGCGGCCAGCTCCGCGTTGTTGCTGGCCGGAACGACGAAGCCTGGGGCGCCCACCACCAGGTCCGGTCGCTTGTCCCCGTCGAAGTCCGTGAAGGCCACGTCCGCGCCCACGGTGCGCCCCGCCTTGTGCGGGGAAGGCGCGCCCTCCTCGGCCACCACGGCGGAGGCAGTCCGAGCCACCTCGCGCACGTAGGCCCGGCCAATGGACATCGCATCACCATCGCCGTTGGCTCCCGGACCCGACCAGCCCGGCGCTCCCAGCAGCGCCACCGCGCCCTTGGGCCCCACGGCCACGGCCACCTGCTCACCCACGCGCTCCACGCTGGGCTTCGCCGGCACGTTGGCGCTGGTGCGCGCCCACTCCACCAGCGAGGCGCCCCCTCGGCGGAACAGCTCCACGCGGCCGGTGAAGGCCCCCTGGTCCGACGAGGCTCGGCCAGAGAAGGCCGCCAGCGATTCACCGTCCGGCAGGCGCCACACCGCCAGGCCCGAGCCCAGGGTGTCCGACTTCGCCATGCCATTGAGCGCGGTCAGCGACTTGTTGATGACGGCGCCCTTCGTCAGCGTCGACAAGGGATACACGAGCACCTTGCCGCCGAAGCGCAGCGTGGTGTTGCTCGGCCCGGGCGGCGCGGCATACGGCGCGCCCAGCACCAGCTCCGGCCCCGGCGTGCCGTCCACGTCGAGCACCGCGAAGCTGCGGCCCGCGACGACACCGGCCGCGTCACCGTAGATGCGCGCGAAGGCCTCCTCGCGCTTCACCTGCGGCGGCGTGGTCGCCGGGTCGCCGGTGGGCGCATGGGCACTCAGGTCGAACAGCAGCGCGCCGCCCGCGTCCGCTCCGGAGCGCACACCCCCGCTGGCGCTCAGGTCCGGCGAGTCCGCGCGGTCCGCCACCGCCATCAACAACGGCGGACGCGTGCCGTCACCCGCGATGGCGGCCAGCCGCCACGTGCCCTCATTGGAGTCCGCGAGGTTCGCGGGCAGCACATACACGTCCGGGCTCGCCCGAAAGCGAATCCCCTCGGAGCGCGCGAAGAAGACGGAGATGGCCACCTGCGTACCGGAGACGGCGCCTTCCGCGGTGTAGCGGGACACGCGGCTGAGCGCGGCGATGTCCAGCCGCCCATCCTTGTTGAAGTCCGCCGTCACCAGCGCGCGGCCCAGGTCCGAGCCCGTGCGCGCCATGGGCACGCCGTCCTTCGTCAGGTCCGAGCCACCCAGGCGGATGGTGGGCAAATCCGGAACGGGGGCGCTGGCCGTGGCCAGGTAGATGTCCACGGTACCGCGCGCGCGGATGTTGTTGCTGGGCGCCAGGTCTCCCGCTGGCGAGCCCACCACCAGGTCCACCTTGCCGTCACCATCGATGTCCGCCACGGACAGGCCCGCGCCGAACGCGGCATCCCGCAGCAGGCCGGCGAGCTGCAGGCGCAGCGGCGCGGGGGCGCCTCCCTTGAAGGTGTAGAGGTACACGGCGCCCGCATTGCTCGTCGCCACGTCCGCGCCCGGCGAGGACACCACCAGCTCCGCGCGCCCGTCACCGTCCAAGTCGCCCGCGGCCAGCGCGTCACCGAACTGCGCGGTGTCCGT
Source organism: Myxococcus sp. CA039A (assembly GCF_013336645.1). Taxonomy (NCBI): domain Bacteria; kingdom Pseudomonadati; phylum Myxococcota; class Myxococcia; order Myxococcales; family Myxococcaceae; genus Myxococcus; species Myxococcus sp. CA039A. Next base: position 27,097 of record NZ_JABUMQ010000019.1, read on the forward strand.
GTCGCCCGTGAGCACCCACAGCGGCTGCGCCTCCAACCCGCCCGTGCCGCCCTTGTAGATGAACACGGCGCCGCCCGTGGGCCGGCCCATGTCGCTCTCGCGCTGGCCCACCGCGAGGTCCAGCGTGCCGTCACCGTCGAAGTCCGCCGTCACCATCGTGGCGGCATCCGTGAGCCGGCCATGCGCCAGGCCCGGCCGCGTCAGCTCGTCCAGCACCACCACCGTCACCGACGCCTTGTCTCCGGAGAAGGGGTCCGACGCCTCCAGCACCGCCGCGCCCGTGTCGCCCGCCAGGAAGCCGATGCGCCCGGCGGCAATCGTCCCGGGGCCCGACACCTTCGTCCACACCACCGTGTCGCTGCCACCGCGCGTGGCCAGCGGCACGGACGAGCCCGAGGGCACCGCGAGGAACGCGGGCGCGCCACCGAGCCGGGCCGCCTTGCTCACGTCGTACTGGAGGATGGCCTCGTCACCCGTCTGCGAGTCGCGCACGGTGATGAGGTCCAGCCCCTCGGTGGGGCCCGCCGTGTAGCGCCCTTCGGCGGTGAGCGTGCCGCCAGAGAGGTTCTGCGTCAGGTTGTACGTGGCCGTGCCCAGCAGGCCCTTCGTCGACACCTGGAAGGACGTGCCCGGCCGCAGCTGCGCCCGCGCCGGCGCGATGTCGAAGAGGGCCAGCACCTCCAGCGTGGTACGGGCATCACCTGGGCAGCGGGCGTCCTCCACCACCAGCGTGTCGGTGCCCGGGGTGTGCCCCGCGATGAAGCGCGACGCGCGCAGCTCACCGGACGAGCCCCCGTCCTCCAGTGTGTAGCGGTACTGGCCGCTGCCACCGCTGGCCACCAGCGACACCGGGCTGCCCACGCGAACCCGGGCGGGCTCGGCGCGCAAGGCCAGCGGGGGCAGGCCCGTGCACTGGTCCACCTCCGGAGGTGGCTCGTTCTCACGCGCGGGGTCCAGGTCGTCGGAGCAGGCCGTGACGAGGAGCGCGAGGAGGGGGGCCACGCGAGGGAATCGAATCATGGTGTGCCTCGAGGGGAGTCAGGCGGGTGCGACGGGGGCTTCAGGGCTTCGCGCCGGACGCGGCCCAGCGCTGGATGAGGGAGATGAGCTGAGGGTCCAACGGCCCATCCGCGGGCATGCGCTGGTCTCTCACCGCGGCGGTGATGAGCGCCGCGTTCTCCTTCCACAACTCGTACGTATTGAGCGCCCGGCCGGGGCCGGTGGCGTGGCACTTCTCGCAGCGCGACACGTGGATGGGCTGGATGTCCGTCGCCCAGCTCAGCGCCACGGTGCTCACGGGCTGGTAGTCGAACGGCACCAGGCGTTTGGCCTCGGTGCCATCCAGGAAGCGCGCCACCACGCCGAGCGCCTGCCGTCCCGCCTCCAGGCCCGCGAAGGAGTACGGCTTCGGGGTGCCGTCCGCCTCCTGGCCCCCCAGGCTGTACACAGGCCCTTCACCCGTGGCGGGGACCTCCACACCGCCCAACTGGAAGACGACGGAGTCCGGCTCCACGCCCGTGGGCATCACCGCGCGCACCACGAGCCCGTCCTCCACCACCTGCATGCCCTGGTGCAGGCCCGTCACGCGCGGCGCCGGCGAGCGACTCACCGCCACCGTCTCGCCGCCCAGCTGCACCCACGCGCAGCCACTCTCGTCCGCGGACAGGAAGCGGAACTCGCGCGTGTCGATGCCCTGCGCCAGGCCCCACTCGTTCGCGTCCGCGTCGTACAGGAGCAGCGCGTCGCTCGACTTCACCCACAGGAAGCGGCCCGACGCGAGCAGTTGCACCGGCCGCTGCGGCAGCGTCACCCGCCGCCAGCCTTCCCTCGGCCGACGCAGCAGGCCCTGGTTGGTGAGCAGCCACAGCTCTCCGGAGGTGCCCAGACCCGGGCCCAGTCCGGCCAGCGACTCCACCACCTCGCCCTCCTCCAGGGGAGCGCCCGCCTCGCGCACGTCGAAGTGCACCAGGCTGGTGGCCACCGCGACGTGCAGCTTGCCGTCGCGAAGGAACCACACGCCCGCGGAGCCCTCGCCCGTCGGTGCCGCGGCCAGCGCGGTGATGCCGGTGAGCGCTTCGCCCTTCACCTTCAGCGCGGACAGCGTGCCGTCGCGCAGCTGGAACAGGCCCGTGGGATGCGCCAGCCACACCGCGCCATCCGAGGACTGCGTGGTCGCGGTGATGCCCAGGCCCAACGCGTCACGCCACGGAGGGGAGATGAGCCACCCCGACTCGGCGAGGAAGAGGCCGTTCCGCGCCTCCACCAGCGCGCTGTGCGGCCCCATGCGGAATACGGCGTTGACCGTGCCCAGCTCGGCGCTGTTGCCCGGGTGGGGCGCCAGGGCCCCCAGCGAACCATCCAACCGGATGCGGACGACGGTGCCGGTGGTGTTGGCGAAGATGCCGCCACCTGCCTGGTCCGCGAAGCCCGGAGCCGACGCCAGCGCCGTCTTCGACCGGACCTCGGTGGGCCGGAAGGAGACGGGCCGGGGCCTGTCCAACGGGAGGGAGTCGTCGCCGCACGCGGTGAGGAGGACGGCGGCGCAGAGGGGAAGGAGACGAAGAAGAACGGGGGCGGCGGACCGCCCCTCGTCCATCTCCCGGGGGGCTCGGGGATGGGTGCGCATGCGGTTCAGGCGAGGATGCTACGAAGGGGCTCCACGCGGGTGATGCTGTAGTCCAGGCCCGCCGACGCCAGCACCGTGGCGATGATGTGCTCGGGGAAGATGTTCTCACCCCGAGGGTCGATGGCGCCGGTGCGCAGGTCGAACGTGCCGGGCGACATGCCAATGTCTCCACTCTTCCCGAAGACGTGGTTGTGCTTCACGCCCGCGCCCATGAGCATGCAGGAGTTGGAGATGTGGTGGTCCCGGCCGCCCGCGCTGTTGATGAGCGGCGTGCGGGAGAACTCGGAGAACACCATGATGGTGGTGTGGTCCATGAAGCTATCGCCCGCCGGGTGGGGGGTGTCGATCAGGTCATCCACCAGGTCGGACAGCGCGTCGAAGCCCCGGCGCTGGTTGTTGGCGTGGGTGAGCTGCGTGCCGAAGTGCGTGTCCAGGCCGCCCGTGAGGTTGATGGTGAGGCACTGGGCGATGCCCTTCTTGAGCGCGGTGGCCACCATGGCGGCACGTCCCGCCTCGGTGTCGTAGTTGCCACTCTCTGGCAGGCTATAGCGTTCCCGGACCGCCGCCATCTCCGGGGTCTGAGCGTCGAACTTGAACGACGCTTCCAGCTTCTGGGCCATCACCTGCTGCATCTGGTCCCGGCTGTTCTGGTACGTGGTGCCCACGCCGCGAGCGCCGTAGGCGGCCTCCTCGCAGGTGATGGGCTGGCCCCGGAAGTCGACCAGCTGCTTCTCGATTTCGCTGTCCAGCAGCTGCGAGCTGGGCTTGAGCGTGAGCAGCAGGTCGTCCTTGCGGCTGACGCGCAGCGCGTTGGCGTAGCCCGGGTACCGGTCGTTGTACGACTCCACGTTGAACGCGATGTTGGAGATGGGCACGCGGGGCTTCATCTGCCCCACGATTTCCGTCGCCGTGGAGGAGCCACGCGCCGCGCTACCGATGGGCATCTTCCCGGTGAGGAAGTAGCGATAGCCCACCTCGTGGCCCAGCGTGTTCATGTTGATGCCGCGCACCACCGTCATCCGGTCGAAGTGCTTCGACAGGTCACCCACCGCGGGACCGAAGTCGATGTTGGACCGGCCCACGCCCGACTTCTCCGGGCGCAGGGGGATGGCGGAGAAGCGCGCGTCATTGATGAGGTTGTAGCCCGGCAGGATGCGCGTCTCCGCCGCGCGGTCCGGGGTGAACTCGTCCGGGTCCTTCGGGTCGAAGGCGAGCAACTGGTCCCAGCCACCGTTGAAGTACACGAAGACGAAGCAGCGGTCGGCCGGGGCCAGCGAGGCCGCCTGCGCGAAGGAGCGGAAGGGCAGGCCGCCCAGCAGCGTGGAGCCCATGAAGCCGGCCGCGGCCTTGAGGAAGGTGCGGCGCTCGGGACGGTGGTTCTCGTCGAGTCGATTCTTCTTCATCGAAGTCACTCCGAGCTTCAGTAGGTGATGAACCGCGCGTCGGTCAGCATGGCGATGCACATCACCGCCAGCGCGTCCGAGCGCCGCTTGGCCGTCTCCGCCCGGGCCGTGGCCTGGGTGAAGAAACCGACCCACTTCGTCAGCTCCTCTCCTTCCAGGGGCGCACCCCAGAAGCGCAGGGAGTTGTAGACGAGGAACTCTCGCACCTGGGCGTCCGTCAGCTTGCGCAGGTCATCCCAGGTGCCCGGCAGCGTGCGCGACAGCGTGCGCTTGGAGGCATCCGCCTGCTTCACTTCATCACCCGCCTGGGCGATGCACACGAAGCGCGCGCCATCCTCCAGGAACTTGGCGAACACCAAGTTGGGCTCGGTGTTCTCGCTGGAGACGAGGGCGAAGTCGGCGCGGCCCAGGGACGAGGCGCGCGCGTCGATGCCGTCGCCACCGTTCACCCAGCGGCGGCCGACGGCCTCCAGGATGGCGGCGTCGAGCTGGGCGACGGTGAGCCGGCGCGGGGCGCGGCCCACGCTACCGCCCTGCGCTTCCGGGTCCGGCAGCGGGTCGAAGTCCCCGGGCTGGTGGGGGTTGGCGACCGGTTCGAGCTGCCCGTCCAGGGTGGGGCCGGGCTTCTCCTCGGTGGACTTGTTGCAGCCGGCGCTCAGCGTGAGCAACGCGGCGATCAGGAGCGAGCGGCGCATCAGTCAATCCTCCGGTAGGCGTCGGTCGTCACCACGCGCTCGATGAGCGACTTGAAGCGGTGGCCACTCTTGGCGAAGTCACTGGCGAGCGGCGCCAGGTACATCCGCTGCTCCTCCGCCGTCATCGGGCGGCCCAGGAACTCGTTCCAGACCCGCTTCACCGTGCAGCGCTCCAGCTCACCCGACTGGTACATGCGCTCCACGAGCAGCCGCGGACCCGCCTCGATGTTCTGCTCCTCGTCGGCCGTGCGGTACAGGTACGTCTTGAGCATGCCCAGGCTGCTGGCGCCGTCGCCGTCGTACGCCTGCATGACGTACTGGGAGCACTCGCCGCCGCAGTTGGTGTCGCCGTTGATGGCGCAGTCGCGGCACTTCGGGTCGAAGCGCGGGAACTGGTTGGCCGGCAGGAACTGCGCGGCGCGCTCGGCGTAGCGGCCCCAGTGGGCGCCGGTGGGCTCGATGGTGGCGTGGCAGTAGTTGCAGCCACAGCGCTTGGCCAGGTTGTTCTCCCGGTTGCAGGCATCCTCGGGGTCGGGCAGGGACGTTTCCGAGCCAGGCACGAAGGTCTTGCAGAGGAACGCCTCGTAGAACTCGGAGACGCGGGCCCGGTGCGTGGGGAACCGGTAGAGGAACCCGGGCGTCGTCAGCACGCCGGAGTGCGACTCATCCCGCGTGTATTCCTTCCAGTTCGCGGCGTCGGTGTAGGCGATGGCGGGAATCGACTCCAGCGGCGCGGGCGCGGTGGCGCTGAAGACACCCACGCCCTGCCGCTGCCGGTAGAACTCCGACAGGGTGCCGTTCACGAACGAGCGGCGCGTGGTGAGGATGTTGTAGTAGGGCTCGTCGCGGCGGACGACGGACTCGGCGATGCGCAGCGGTTCCTCGTTGAAGGCGGCCACGCGCATGTCGTGAACGTTGCGCACGAAGAGCGGGTCCGTGGTCAGGCCGATGTTCGACACGCCGCAGCGGCGCATGCCCACGCCGCAGCCGCAGCTGCGGTCATTGGCGAAGCGGCCCGTCTCACAGGACTCACGCGTCCAGGGGTTGTGGTCGCGCTCCTGGGCTTCGATGGCGCACACCTTCACCGTCGCTGGCGAGCCCGCAGGGGCCCAGTAGGGTGCGGGCTTCATCACGAAGCCCTCGCGCTGGATGCAGCCGCGAGTGGTCGAGTAGGCCCCCTTGATGTTGTTGTTGATGGCGAGGTCCAGCGTGCAGCGAGTGAGCGTCAGGAGGCTCGGCTTGGTCTCTGGATTGGGATGGTCGAAGGACACCACCAGGCCCGAGCCGCCGGTCGCCGCATCCGTCTTCTCCTTCAGCACGGAGGTCGTGTTCTTCTTCGGGTCGGGCAGGCACAGGTACGACTTCACGGTCGCCGCAGCGCCGCGGTTGTCGCAGAAGTAGCGGTACTTCCCCCATTCGTCGGTCGCGGGCAGGGCGGCCAGTTGGGCACAGGTCGTCACCACGTTGGCCGTCTTGACGGCCAACTCCGTGCATTCGAAGAAGTTGGTGTCGTAGTCGTAGCTGACCGGCATGGGCACGCCCATGGCATCCGTGCAGCTGGTGCGCGGCGCCACGGCGTGCCCGTCCTGCGTCGTCGTCAAGCAGGAGCTCTGCTCGATGTCGGAGTTGCAGGACTGGCCATTGACGCCTCGCAGCGCCGTGGACGGATTGTTCGCGAAGCCGAAGGCGGCGCTGGTGCCGTTGCCACCCAGGCGCGAGTTGCCGTTGTCGAAGACACTCGCGCTGATGTTCGAGCGCAGGAGGGCGCGGTGGAAGTTGCGCACGCGCGTGTAGAACAACTCGTCATTCATCATGGCGCGGATGTCTTCTTCAGACACCGAGCCCTTCGCCTGGACAGCCTTGTACTCCTCCCAAGTGGGCGGCCGACCGAGCAGGTCGAGCGTCAGCTGCCGCAGATGTCTTTCAGGAGGGACCTTCGCGACGGGCGCGCAAACAGCGGCCTCATCGGCGGAGGCTGGCAGAGCCAGGAACAAGGCGGCGCCAGCCAGGATGGCAAGGCAACGCTCGCGGAGCACGGGGAACCTCCGTGGAGGGGGGAGTCGGGGGCGACCGTGACTGAGTATGCAAGAATTACAGGGAGAAGATCCAGTCGGCCTAACAGAACGCTTCATCCGACATGTCGGCACAACGGTGTATCGCTACTGCATTGGTTGCATCGGCGGACGTGTCGCGAGAGATAGGGCGCATGTCGAACGCCACCTCTGCTCCGCTTCAGCCCCGAGTGAGCGACCGGGCTTTTTATGTCTTCACCGGTGTTGTCTCCGCGGCCGCGCTCGCCTTCATCGCGTGGATTCTGATGGGCCGTCGCGACGGCGTGGAGGGTGTGGATTTGCGCTTCCTTCCGGCCGTCAACGCGAGCCTGAACGCGACGGCGGCGGCGCTGCTCATCGCCGGATGGGTGGCCATCAAGCGCGGCGCGCGGCGCGTGCACCAGTACCTGATGGTGGCGGCCTTCGCGGCGTCGGCGCTGTTCCTGGTCTGCTACCTCACCTACCACTACGTGCACGGAGACACGCGCTACGTGGGCGACTGGCGAGGGCTGTACCTGTGCATCCTGGCCAGCCATGTGCTGCTGTCCATGGGTGTCGTGCCCCTGGCGCTGGTGGCCTTCTACTTCGCGTGGCGCAAGGAGTTTCCCCGGCACCGCAAGGTGACGCGGTGGCTGGCGCCCATCTGGGTGTACGTGTCGGTGACGGGCGTGGTGGTGTACTTCATGCTGCGCGGCGGCCTGACGTCCCTGTAGCGACGCTCAGGGCAGCGCGCGTCGGAGCCAGCGCTCGAAGGCGTCGAAGCTGTCCTGGGCGCCCTTCACCACGCGGTCATCGAAGGCAGGGTCGGCCGCGTCCACGGATGCGCGCGTGAGCACTTCGCCAAAGGCGCGCCACCGGGGACCCACGTCGTCACCGTAGGCGCGGAAGAAGACGAAGTCGCCCGCGGGGGTTCCCTCGAAGTGGCGGCGCAGGTGTCGGAGGATGAGCTGGCCTCCGAGCGTGGCGCCCTCCAGCACGTAGCAACTCCCGAGCGCCTCGGGCAGACCGAGCAGCGGCGGTGGCTCCGGGCACCTTGGCAGCCGCGCGAGCGACGGCGTGTCATGGCCGAGCGCGCGCAGGTCCGCTTCCAGCCACGGCACCTTCACCCGCTCCTGAAGGCGCAGGCCGGGCAGCGCGGCTCCCATCAGTGTGATGAGCTGGTCCTCCACCGGGAGATGGAAGCCGTGGAGCGCCTCCAGGTGGCGGCGATAGCCCTGGAGCGTCAGTCCAGGCTCCAGCAATCGCACGGCGGACTCGGTGCGCTCGTGGTGGGGGCGGGTTTCCGTCTTGAGTCGCGGCAGCAGGGACACGGTTCAACCAAGATGGCCCCACCCGGGCTCGGAGGGAATGGCTAAATCCCAACCAACGCCGCCAGGGCTCCCTGTCAGGAACGCGGGGAGGCGGCCGACCGGGGCGCCATGCGAATCCTGACGCTCGATGAAGTGCCGTGTCATAGCTGGCCCTACCAATCCGCCGCGCCTCGGGGTGGGAGCCAGACCGTGTGGTTCCCCCTGCTGCGCGGCACGGTGGATGTTCTCCCGGATGAAGTCGCCGCGCTGCTGGTGCTCTCCGACCTCCAGGGCGTGGCTCCTCATGCACTCCAGGACGGCGCGGTGGCGCTGCTCGGAGAAGTGCTCGCCGATGAGCTGGCGATTCTCGGTGAGCTGGGCGAGCTGCCCTTGCCGGGAACCGTCGGCGTGGTGCTCGCGGGAGACCTGTACTCGGAAGCGAATGCGAATGTGCGCGGCGCCTCCGGTGACGTGCGCGCCGTCTGGCAGGCCTTCGCCGAGCACTTCCGCTGGGTGGTGGGCGTGGCCGGCAACCACGACACGTTCGGCGGTGCGCGCGAGCAAGTACGCTTCCAGCAGCGCCCCGGCATCCACCTGCTCGACGGCGAGGTGGTGGACCTGGAGGGCCTTCGCGTGGGCGGCGTGGGTGGCATCATCGGCAACCCGGACAAGGCCGGCCGACGCGGGGAGACGGACTTCCTGCGACAGCTCGATGCGACGCTGCGCGAGACACCGGACGTGCTGGTGCTGCATCAGGGGCCGGACGTCGAGGGCACGCGGCTGCGCGGCAGCCCCGTCATCCGGGAGTCCGTGCAGAGGCGCGCAAACCTGTTGGTGGTCTGCGGCCATGCCCACTGGGAGACGCCGCTCGCCACCCTGCCTGGCGGCACCCAGGTGCTCAACGTGGACAGTCGCGCGGTGCTGCTCGAACGCGCGAAGCCGTCCGCGTGAGGACGTGAAGCGCCGCGCGGTCCCCGGTCGACCTCACCGGGAACCCGCTTCGCCACGGACGGCGACTCAGCGACAGAAGCCGTCGCTCCGACACGTGGCCGGAGGCAAGCAGTTGAGGCCGGAGCCGATGCAGCTCGGCTGACACGCGCCAATGCCAGTGCCGTCGCTGTAGCAGACGTAGCCCGAACGGCAGTCACCCTGACCGGTTCCCACCTCGCGGGAGCAACTGTCCAGACAGTTCTTCAGCCCCGACGAACTGACCGTGTAGCACTTCGAGCCCGCGGGACACGCCGTCGTGTTGCACACGAGGGAGCAGTAGCCTCCAGGGAAGTTCGTGTTGCAGAACCCCTCCGCGCAGTCGGAGTCATCCGTGCACGATGCGCCCACGTCCAGCGTCGGGTCATCGTCGATGGGCGCCAGCGGGAGCAGGTCGAAGCTGATGCCGGGCGTGGAGTCACCGGCCTCCACGTCGAGCGGCTCGAAGGAGTCGACGTTGCGCCAGAAGCCCGTGCGCTCCCCGTCCTCGAACAGCTCGCCGTCCTCGTCGTCGTCGATGGTTGCCAGCGCGTAGTAGGTCCGGGGCTCCAGCGCTAGGGAGTAGTCGTAACCGCGCGACGCGCGAGCCACGGTGATGGCCTCCTGGGCCGCCTCCCACTCGCCCGTCAGCGCGTTCTGCCAGACGAAGGCCACAATGGCATCCAGGTCGTCCGACGTGCCCACGCCAATCTTCAGCGCCACCGTCGCCGAGCCGGCCGCTCCGGAGCCCGCGAGGTTGAGGTTCACCACGTAGTCGCCATCCGCGAGGCCCGCCGTGTTCACCGCCACGTCCAGCGTCGTCGAGCCGTAGGCGGGTACCGTCTTGGTGCTTCCCCCGGGGAAGGACACCGCCGACTGCTGCGCGCCCGAAACAGTGGCCGTCACCACCAGGTCGCCGCCCTGTCGGCCGCCCACGTTGCTCAGCGTGAGCTGCTGCGTGACGCTCTGCCGGAAGAAGAGCGTGCTCGTCGACACGCTCAGCTTCGGCGGCTCCAACGCCGGGTCCGTGCTCTGGATGCGCCGCAGCGCCGCCTGCGCGTTGATGAGTCCCGCGCCACAACCTCCGGCGCACAGCGAGGAGGGAATCGGCGTCGCGGTGGTCTTCAGCGCGCTCTCCGCCTGGCTCGACGAGAGGTCCGCGCTCAGCTTGGCCGCGGTCGCCGCCAGTAGCGCCACCACGCCGCCCACGTGCGGCGCCGCCATGCTGGTGCCCTGGGAGAAGGCATACGCGGGCTGCCGGTTGTCATCCAGCACCGTGGACAACACGCCGTCCGCGTAGCCGTCGCCGTTGATGTCCTCCACCATTTCTCCGCCGGAGGCCACCACGTCCACGCGCGCACCGTAGTTGGAGAAGCTGCTGCGCCGGCCCGACAGGCCCGTGGAGCCCACGCAGATGACGTTCTCCTGGTTGCACGGCGTGCTGTTGGAGGCGTCCACATTCTCGTTGCCGGCGGCGACGACGATGATGGCGCCGCGACGGACGGCGGCGTCGATGGCGTCCTGGTAGAGCGGCTGCGGCGGCGCGCTGCCACCCAGGCTCATGTTCACCACCTTGGCGGCCTTGGCCGGGCGCTGGGTGATGCCGGGCACATCACCTCCGGTGGCCCAGGCGATGGCCGCAGCGATGTCGAAGCTGTTGCCGCCCTTGTTGCCCAGCACTCGCACCGGAAGAAGCTGCGCGTTCCAGGCCACTCCCGCGACGCCGACGCCGTTGTTCGTCACTGCGGCCACGGTGCCCGCCACGTGCGAGCCATGCCACGACGAGCCGCCCTGTGGCTCATCGCCCCCTTCGTCCAGGGGATTCGGGTCGCGGCCATTGCCGTCACCCGCGTTGGTCGGGTCGGCAATCATGTCGTAGCCCTGCACCACGTGGGTGTTGAGGTCCGGGTGCGAGACGATGCCGGTGTCGATGACCGCCACCACCACGCCGTCCGCTCCGAATTCGATGTCCCATGCGGCCGGCAGGTTGATGGTGGGGTAGTGCCACTGGAGGCCGTAGCCCTTGTCGTCGGGAACGGCCGTCTTGTACATGCGCAGGTTGCGGTCCGTGTAGCGCACGCCCGGCACCGCCGCGAGCTTCGACACCAGCTCACGCGTCTCGTCCGTCGTCACCGCGTGGCCGTCCTCCGCCTCGAAGCCCACCAGGTGCAGGTACTCGCTCGCATGGCCCTTGTGCACCACGCGGTAGCCCGGGAGCGCCGTGGCGGACAACACGTGCTCGGGTGACACTCCCGCTTCCTCGAAGCGGACCACCACGTCACCAGCGATGGTCGGGTCCTCCTGGGGGATGCGTGCCAGGGGCGGCGGCCCCAGCGGCGCGGGGATGATGGGCAGGCCCGGGTCCGTCTGGTCCACCGCCGAGCGGCGCACGCGCTGTGCCTTCGCGCCGCGCATCGAGTCCTTCAGCCGCGCCAGCACGCCCTTGCCGAAGGGAAGGTGGGTGGCTCGGGAGACTCCACCCTCGGAGGACTGCTCGTTGCTGCGGAACGGCGTCAGCGTCCCCGCGACGGTGCCGGAGTTCGCATCAGGCCCGCCCCCGCCGTCCTCGTCACACGACGTGGCGGAGAGCAGCAACATTCCGACGAGCAATAGACGACGCATTCGAGAGAACCCCCTCCAGGAAACAGTGGGGGGGACCCTAACACCGCGTGTCCAGACGAACGGGGATTCTCAGCTGGCCTGCGCCACCCCGCCGCCGCTCTCCGTGTCCTCGCCAACGTTCTCCTCGGAATCGTCCTCCAGCGCGTCCACGCCGCCCGGCACGCCATCCACGTAGGTGACGACGTTGCCCGGCATCGCGGGCACGCGCGGCCCTGGAGTCACCACACCCGTGAGGTTGAGCGGGTCCACGCCGGAGAGCTGCACTCGCACCCCGGAAGGAGGCTGCCGTCGCACCGCGCGAGCCATGTCCACCGCCTCCGGCAGTGCGAACTGTTCTCCAACGAAGCCCGCGACGAAGCGACCACCGCGCACCTCGCCTCGCGCCTCCATGCGTCGGTAGACGAACAGCAACTCACGCCACGTGGGCGCCAGCGCCTCTCGCATCACCAGGTCTCGCCAGACGATGCCGTAGCGCTGGAGGAACAGGCGCGCCAGCGAGTCCATCACCTCGTCCGACGTCTTCGGCTCCGCGGGCGCCAGCAGGCTCCAGCGTCCGGGTCCACCGCGCTGCAACAGCTTCTGCCGCTTGCGATGCGCGGGGCTCTGGAGCACGCGCAGATTCTGCACCGCGTCCGCCGTCACCAGGCCGCGCGCCACCAGCTCCCACAACGCGTCCTCGATTTCAGCGGGCAGTCGTCGCGCGCGGGACACCAGGTCCTGGAAGAAGCACGCGCCCCGGCGCTCCAACACCGCCACCACATCCTTGGCGGCCACGCTGAGGTCCGGCGGCGTCCACACGTCCCCATCCGCGAGCACCGCGTGAGGCCGCGCCGCCGCGAGCATCCACTCCAGGTCCTCGCGCAGCGTGAAGGTCAGCGGCGCGTTGCGAGTGGGCGAGGCTCGCGAGCGCGTGGGTGCTGGAACTTCCGGCTCCGGCGGCGTCACGGGCGCGCCGCGACGAGGTCCCGGCACGGGCTTCGGCTGGTCCTTCATCGTCAGCCGGCCCCAGGCCACCTCACCCGCGTAGCAGGCGCGCTCCAGCATGTCCGGCGTGTAGCCCCGCATGCGCGCGGGCAACAGGAAGCGCTCCCACGCGGAAGCAGGCGCCTCGTAACCCTGGAGCAACCGCACCGCCTTCATGAGTCCCGTGGAGCCGCGCAGCGCGTCCACGTCCTCCATGTGGTGCCACCGGAAGAGGAAGCGCATGAAGTCGCGTCCGCTCAGCGGTTCGATTTCCCGGCGCAGCCGCCCCACTGTCATCCGGTGGATTCGCTGGAGCAGACGGCGGTCGCACCACTCCAGCGGCGGCGTCTCTCCCGGCGCGAGCGGTGTCTCCAGCGGACGGAAGCGGCCCCGCAGCACGGTGCCCTGCATCTCCAGTTGATGCATCGCCGCGTTGACCTCGTCCTCGCTCAGCACGCAGAGGCGAGACAGCTCCGCCACCGTGGTGGGGCCCACGTTCTCCATCCGCCCGCGCACCACCTGGAGCACCGCGGCCTCGCGCTCCACCGGCCGGTCATGCGCCAGCACCGGCAACGGCGGCTGCGTCACCCCGTCGGGGAACAGCGCTCGCACCGCGCTCCCCCGCTCCGCCGCGACGAGGAAACGTCCGGCGGGCAGGTCCAACCACGCCACCCGGCCCTGCTCGAACAGCGGCGTCGCCAGTCCCTTCGGCACCTCCGCATCCCGCACCAGCACCCACTGGAGGAGCATGTCGTGCAGCTCGTCCTCGTCGCGCATCGGCGGCGCGGCGTCCTCCACCACCGTGGCGATGGCCGTCGCGTCCAGCGCGCCGAAGGCCGCCGCGTCCTCGGCCGGCAGCGCGCGGCGCAGGGCCACGTTGCGCACGCGGCGCTCCTCCGCCGGAGCGTCATCCAGGAATGTGTACGGCTGGCTGTGAATCATCGCGTGCGCGAAGACGCTCGGCTCCGGTACGTCGCGCGCCTCCAGGCGGATGCGGCCGTCCTTCATGCGACGGAGCACCTCGCGCAGGCCCTCCACATCCATGGCCTCGTGCAGACAGTCGTCCATCGTCTGCTTCACCAGCGGATGGTCCGGCAGCTCGACGTCGCCGCCACCGTGGTTGTCCTGACAGCCCACCTGCGCCGGGAAGACGGCGGCCAAGAGGTCCTCGCTGCGCGCGCGCTGGAGGTTGGGCGCCACGCGCTTGCCCCCCATCATCCGGTTGAGCGCCAGTGCTCGCGTGGCCACCCAGCGGAAGCGCGTGCCGAACAGCGGCGACTGGAGCACCGCCTGCACCAGCACCTCTTCCACCTGGTCCGGGTGAAGGAAGTCGAAGATGTCCGCCAGCGGAAAGGAGTGCTGCTCGCCCAGAGACAGGAGGATGCCGTCCTCCGTCGCCGCCGCCTGGAGCTCGAAGTCGAACGAGCGGCAGAAGCGCTTGCGCAGCGCCATTCCCCAGGCCCGGTTGATGCGACTGCCGAAGGGCGCGTGGATGATGAGCTGCATGCCACCCGCTTCGTCGAAGAAGCGCTCGGCCACCACGAGCTGATTGCTGGGCACCGCGTCCAGCATCTTCTTGCCCAACCGCAGGTAGCCCAGCAGCGCATCCACCGCGGGCGGCGGCATGCGCAGCTCCTTCTCCAGGAAGCTGGCCGCGTCGTCGCGGTTGAGGAGTTCGTCGCGCAGCCGGCCAACCTGGAGCGACAGCTCGTCCGTGCGTCCTGGGGCCTCACCACGCCAGAAGGGCACGTTGGGCGCCGCGCCGCGTGCATCCTCCACCATCACCGTGCTGCCCATCACCCGCTGGATTCTCCAGGCGGTGCTGCCCAGGAGGAAGACGTCTCCGGGCGACGACTCCACCGCGAAGTCCTCGTCCAACGTACCCACCACCTTGCCCTCAGGTTCGGCGGTGACGCTGAAGGTGAAGGTGTCCGGGATGGCTCCGCCGTTGGTGAGCGCGGTGATGCGCACGCCGCGCCGGCCCTTGAGGCGCTGATTCACGCGGTCTCTGTGCAGGTGGATGCCCGCGCGTCCACGCCGGTCGGCGATGCCCTCCGACAGCACCTCCAGCACACCCTGGTACTCCTCCCACGTCAGCTCGCGGTACGGGTACGCGCGCTGGAAGAGGCTGAAGAGGGCGCGCTCGTCCCACTCCTCGCACGCGCACGCGGCCACCACCTGCTGCGCGAGCACGTCCAGCGGCTTCTGCGGGATGATCACCGCGTCCAGGTCACCCTCGCGCACAGCGTTGAGGAGCGCGGCGCACTCCATCAGCTCGTCGCGCGTCATCGCGAACACGATGCCCTTGGAGATGGCCGCCTTGTGGTGGCCCGCGCGGCCCACGCGCTGGAGCAGCACGGAGATGGCCTTCGTGGTGCCCAACTGGACGACGAGGTCCACGTTGCCCACGTCGATACCGAGTTCCAGCGACGCGGTGGCCACCATGACGCGTAGCCGGCCGTCCTTGAGCTTCTCCTCCGCCGCCAGCCGGATTTCCCGCGACATGCTGCCGTGATGGGCCGCCACCAGACCTTCGCCCAATCGCTCGCCCAAATCATGGGCCACGCGCTCCGCCATCTTCCGCGTGTTGACGAAAATGAGCGTGGTGCGGTGCTCACCCGCCAGCGCCACCAGCCGGTCGTAGACCTGGCCCCACATCTCGTGGCTCGCCAGCGAGGACAGCTCCGCGTCGGGAATCTCCAGCTTCAAGTCCCACGGGCGCAGATGGCCCACCTCTACCTTGCGGCACTCGCGGTGGGACGCGCCGGTGAGGAAGCCGGCAATCGCATCCAGCGGCTTCTGCGTCGCGGACAAGCCGATGAGCTGCGGGCGCATCTCCGTGAGCGCCTTGAGTCGCTCCATGGACAGCGTGAAGTGACTGCCCCGCTTGTCGCGCGCGAGCGCGTGAATCTCGTCGACGATGACGGTGCGCACGCCGCGCAGGGTGGCGCGGGCACGCTCGGCGGTGAGGTAGAGGTAGAGCGACTCCGGCGTGGTGATGAGGATGTGCGGCGGACGTCGAATCATCTTCGCGCGCTCGGAGGCGGGCGTGTCACCGCTGCGCACCTGCACGCGCAGCTCGCCCGGGGTGTACCCCTCCGCGCGGGCGCGCGAGAGCAGCTCCTCCAAGGGCTGGAGCAGGTTCTTCTGCACGTCGTTGCCCAGCGCCTTGAGGGGCGAGACGTAGAGCACCTGCGTGCGGTCTTCCAGGTTCCGCTCCAGCGCCAGCCGGAACAGCGAGTCGAGCGCGGCGAGGAACGCGGTGAGCGTCTTGCCGCTGCCCGTGGGCGCGGCGATGAGGACGTCATGCCCGGCCTGGATGAGCGGCCAGCCCTCCACCTGGGGACGCGTGGGCTCGCCCAGTCGTTCGGCGAACCAGCGGCGGACCACCGGGTGGAAACTCGCCAGTGCCGGGTGCGCCGCGCACTCGGCGGCGAAGTCGAGACTGATCTGCGGGGGCATGCGCACCTCTCCACCCGGAGCCTGAACACAGGTACAGGCGGGCGTCAACGCGCACGCGGCGTGGGGAACGGCCTCGCCCACACCCTCCGCTCGGGTACTCCCAGAGCAGGCGACCGCGCCGTTAGGCTGGGGACATGCGCACACCCATCGTCCCCTGGCTCATCATCGCGGCCCTCAGCCTCGGAGCGGCCCCTCCGGAGACGGCCGCGTCGGAACCGCTCGTCGCGCGCATCCAACGCGCTTCCGAGTACGCCCGGTCCGGCAATGGCGCGGAAGCCCAGAAGGAACTCACGGTAGCGCTCAAGGAAGCGCCCCAAGACGCGAGCGCCCTCTTCGTCCAGACGTGCGTCTTCCTGGAGCAGGGCGCGTTGCCCAAGGCGGAGCAGACCCTGAAGCGGCTTCGCGCGGTCGCCGCGAAGGAGCCGGAGGTCGTCATCCTCTCGTCCCTGGTGGAGCAACGCACCCGTCAACCGAAGTTCGATTGGCGTGAGGCCTTCCTTCACGCGTGGGCCCAGGCAGAGCGCCCCCTCTTCGCGGAGAGCCGCTTCTTGCTGGAACCACCCACCTCATCCAGCGATGGCAAGCCTGAGTTCGACGCCGCCTGGGAACGCACCGAAGCAGCGGACGTCCGCCTCATCCTCGCGCTCTCGGGAAACATGCTCGGCAGCCCTGACCTGGAGTGGCTCGCCACGCACCTCGACAAGGTGAAGGACCCCGTCCTCCTGCGCGCCGCCTTCGAGCACTTCCTGACCGCGGCCCCCCAACATCCCGAGGCGCTCGCGAAGGCGCGCACCACGCTCAAGCCCCGCCTTCAACAACTCGCCGCAACATCGCCCCAGGAGATTCAACTCCGGTTGCTCGTGCTGCTGGGGGACACCGACCCGAAAGCGCCCTTCACTCCAGAAGAGCTCGCCGAGCTGGAGCGCATCGCCGACCTCCCTGACTACCGGACCGCCTCCACCCTCTCGATGTACACCGAGGCCATGCGGCTCCTGACGCTGGCGAAGGTCTCCCGCCTTCAAGCCAGTGCCTTCTCAGCCTTCGTGGGAGAGCTGGCGCTCACCGGTCCCTACCGCCTCACCCAGCGAGCACTCGTCTCGGACACGCTCACGGCCGGGGACCGTGAGCGACTGGGCCACGTGTTGTCCTCCATTGGCGAGCGCATCGTCGAAGAGACCACGCTCGTGGAGTATCTGGTAGGCCTGCGCATGGTGATTCAGGGCGTGGAGATGCTCAACGACCCGAAGCGACGGGAAGAAGTCGGCGCGGCACAGTGCCATGCCTTCAAGCTCGCGCGCGTGACCCAGCCCCAGCGCATGGACCTGTGGCCCCTGCCCTCACTCCAACGGGCATGGCTCACCGCATCGCTGGAGAACGAGCGGGAGCACCTGCGGGCCTTCCTCATGAAGTGAGCGCGGAGGGCCTTACGCCCCCGGCGCGGGCGCGGCCTCCCCCACTGGAGCCGCCGCGGTCCTGTTCCAGACGATGCGGTACGTCGCCGCCGTGCCATCGAAGGCGATGGGCTCCACCTCCACGTGCCCGGCGCCCGCCACGCGCAGCGACTCCGCCAGGAAGCCCGCGGAGAAGTACGGGTTGTCCGCCGCTACGTCCTTCATCCACAGCGTGGCAGCGCCCTCGCCGGACTCCTCCACCCGCACCTCGTTGAAGTTGTTGCCGGCCCTCACGTTGTAGGGCACCCGCTCCAGGGTCCTCATCGGCCCCAGGCGGGTGACGAGCGACAGGCTGGCCCGCCCCACCGGCGTCTGCCGGAAGCCCTGGAGATAGCGCGCACCCAACGCCAGCCAGGCCTCCTTCGCCGGCAGCGACGGGAAGATGTCCTGCACGGCCACCCGCAGGAAGCCTCGCCACTGCTCCAGCGAGTAGGCCGGCCGCAGCCGCTCCGACAAATCCAGGCCCACTCCCTTCAGGCGCTGGCGCCCCTCCCGCGTCAGATAGGGGCCCAGGGCCCTCACGAAGAGGGCTTCCACGGACTGCGCGAAGATGAGCTTCTCGGGCGACATGACGGATAAGTGGCAATGGCCCCCCGCAACGGCGAGCCATTCCGCATGTCAAACGTCAGATGGTCATCATCACCGGGGCAGCCGCACCGTGAAGGTCGTCCCACCCGACGCACTGGACTCCACCGTCACCTCGCCTCCATGGGCGAGCAGAATCTGCCGGGTGATGTAGAGCCCCAACCCCAGCCCCGAGGACGCCGCCGCCTCGTGCTGGATGGCTCGCGAGCCTCGACGCCATGCGGCGAAGATGTGTGGAAGCTCCTCCGAAGGAATCGGCGGTCCGCCATTGTGCACGCGCAGCACCACTTCCCGCGCACTCGCCTGGCCCCACATCCGCACGGGACTGTCCACGGGGCTGTACTTCAGCGCATTCGCCAGCAGGTTGCTGAACGCCTGCTCCAGCCGGTCCAAATCCCACGCGCCGCGCCCGTCCCCCACCACCTCCAACACCAGCATCCGCCCGGGGTGACTGGCGCGCATCTCCTCCAACGTGCGACGCGCCACGTCGAAGACGTCGCAGTCCGAGGCCACCACCGGGACACCGCCCCCCAGGCGCGAGCGCGCGAAGTCCAGGAGCTGGCGAATCATCCGGTCCATGCGGTCCGCGCTGGTGAGGATGCGCTCGGTGAGCGAGGACTGGCGCTCGTCCAGGTTGCCCTTGCGCTTGAGCTGCTGCGCGGACATGGACAGCGCATTGAGGGGATTGCGCAGGTCATGCCCGAGCATCCCGATGAACTGCTCGCGGAACTCCTCTTCGCTGCGCTCCTCGGTGACGTCCCGCGACGTGGCCATCAACGCGGCCACCTGGCCGTCACCATCCAGCGTGGGTGACAGCGTGTAGTCGAAGTGACGGGGCCCCTGGTCCGTCGACAGCGTGATTGCGCCGCGCTGGACCTGTCCGGTGCTCAGCGCCACCTCCATCAACCGGATGAAGGGCGCGAGCGACGGGTCCTTCTCCTCCCGCGCGCTCAGCGACTCACCCGAGACGAGGACCTCGTGGCTGCCTCGCGCCGCATGCGCCGCCTGGTTGGCGAACAGCAGACGTCCCGACGCGTCGAACAGCGCGATGGGGTCCGCGGCGGAGGCCATGGCCATGTCCAGCAGTCGACGCTGGCGCTCCACTTCCCGCGACAGCGCGTGCACCTCGCGCTCGGCGCGGCGCAGGCGCAGCAGGGCGTGCACCTGGGCGACCAGCTCCTCGGGGTCCACCGGGGCCACCAGATAGCCGTCCGCGCCGTGCTCCAGGCCGTGCGCCCGGTCGCCCGGCCCCACCGCCTGTGCGGACAGGTGCAGGACGAGCATGCCCCGGGTGCGAGGGGCCTGCTTCAGGCGCCGGCAGACCTCCAGTCCGCTGATGTCCGGCAACCGGACGTCCAGGATGGCCAGGTCGGTGTGCTCATCCGCGAGGGCCAGGGCCTCGCTGCCCGAGCCCGCGTCCACCACCTGGAAGCCCGCGAGCCCCAGCACGCGGCTGGTGACGTAGCGACTGGCCTCATCATCATTGACGTTGAGAATGACCGGAGATGGAGGACTCATGACGTGCGGGGCAGAGGTACTCCTTCGTACCCGCCGGACTCCGGTCGCGCCACATCCATCGCCGCCCACGGGTGCTTCCTGACAGGCCGGGCGGACAGCCCATGGAATCCCCGTCCGTCGGGAAGACGCTCAGGACGCTAACGGGCCGGGTCGATTCGCGATAGGGAGGACATCATGCGTCCTCCCTGTCGCCCGCTGCCCGCGGATGGCCGCTTTCTTCAGGCCATCGCTCCCACGCCCCTTGTCCCCGTCCGACTGGACCCGGAGGGCCCCACCATCTGGTGCAAGCTGGAGTTTCTCAACCCCAGTGGCTCCACGAAGGACCGCATCGCGCGCTACATGTTGGAGAAGGCCTGGCGCCTGGGCGAGTTGCAGCCCGGCGGCGAGGTGGTGGAGGCGTCCAGCGGCTCGACGAGCATCGCGCTCGCGCTGGCGAGCGCGCAGATGGGCGTGCGCTTCACCGCGGTGATGCCCGAGGGTGTCACCGACGAGCGTGTGCTCACCATCCGCGCCTACGGCGGCGACGTGGTGCTGGTGCCGAGGGCGGAAGGCGTGCGTGGCGCCATCGCCAAGGCGGAGCAGATTGCCCGGGAGCGCAAGGCCTTCGCGCCCCGCCAGTTCGAGAACCCGGACAACGCCGAGGCGCACCGCGTGTGGACGGGGCAGGAGATCCTCTCCCAGATTCCGGGCGGCCTGGTGCATGGCGTGGTGAGCGGCGTGGGCACGGGCGGCACGGTGGTGGGCCTGTACCAGGCGTTCGCGGAAGCGGGCTGTCCGGTGACGGCCTTCATCGCGCGTCCCATCGCGGGGCTGGGCTGCGACATCGAGTGTTGCAGCTTCAGTCCGCGCGTGCCCGGTGTCGTGGACGGCATGTCCAAGCTGTACCGCGACTCGGACATGCCAGGGCGCGTGGAGCTGGACGTGTCGGACGAAGAGGCCATGTGCACCGCGCGCGCCCTCATCCGCCGGGGCTTCCCGGTGGGCCCGTCCTCCGGCCTCAACTATGTGGCGGCCGTGGAAGCCTCGCGGCGACTGGGTCCCGGCGCGCAGGTGGTGACGGTGTTCCCGGACCGGATGGAGCGCTACTTCTCCACCGAGCTGATTCAGCACCGGCCCGCGCCGCCGCGCGTCGTGGCCTGACGCACACTCACGCAAAGGGCCGGCGCGACAACACTCCGCCGGCCCTCACGGGCGAGCAGGCACGCCCTCTTCCGATACCTGGTTCACGCTGAGCATGCATCCGCGTGCGCACCGTCCGGGGTCATGCTAGAAGCCAAACCCGTGCTCACACGCATCTGGCTGTGCCTCAGCCTGTTGCTGTTCGCCCCGACGGAAGGTGGCCTGTGGAAGGTCATCGCCGACGTGACGGATACCGTGTGCGCGCAGCGTTGCCCGGATGACGATGCGAGCGGTCAATGCGCGCCGGACTGCGCGGACTGCACCTGCTGCGGCCATGTGCGCTCCATCGCCGCGCCCGTCTCCCCTCCCTCGTTGCTCCTGGAAGCACCTCGGCCGCGTCTCGTCCTTCAGGATGAGGATGCGCCCGCCTCCGCGGACCTGGACGACATCCTCCACGTCCCCAAAGCCCTCCTCGCCTGAGGCAGTGTCCGTCTCTTCGCGCGAGCGATTCCAGGTGAGGTGCGTCCACGGCGGTACCAGGACACCTCGCGCCTGACGCTCGCTTCCCTTTCGCGAGGTCTACTTCCGTGTTCAATCCTTCCGCGACGGCGGCCCTTGGGCTCGCCGCCGCCCTGGTCTGGCCCTGCGCCAGCACCGCTTCACCTTCCGAGTTGTCCTTCCAAGACGCGCTGGCCCTGGCCCGCCAGCGCGCTCCTTCCCTGTTGGATGCAGCGGGCCGCGTCGCGGAGGCACAGGGGGCCGTCGCGGGCTCCGCGCCCTGGCTGCGTGACAACCCGACCCTGAGCGCCGAGGTGGGCCCTCGCAGGCTCGACGACGGCACCCGGGGCCTCCAACTCTCACTCGGGCTCGCGCAGCCCTTCGAGCTGGGTGGCAAGCAGGGCGCGCGTCGGGAGTCCGCTCGCGCGGGGCTCGCCCGCGAGGGCGCCGAGCAGCAGGACGCCGAGCGACGCGTGCTCGGTGAAGTGGCCGCGTCGTTCCTGCGCGCCCTCTACGCCGGCGAGTTCTCGCGGCTGATGCGCGAGACGGAGGAGGCCGCGCGAAACCTGGCCAGCTCCGCGAGCAAGCGCTTCGATGCGGGCGACGTGCCCGTGGTGGACGTCAACGTGGCGCGCGTGGCGCAGGCCCGGGCCCATGCGGCCGTGGTCGTGGCCGAGGGCGAGGAGGAGGCACTCGTGAGCGAGCTGCGCGCACAGCTCGGGTTGCCCCTCCAGGAGCCGCTCGCGGTGCGCGGCGCGCTCAAGGAACTCTCCTCGCTCCCGGTGGAGAAGCCCACGGGTTCCTCCGAGCGCGCGGACATCCGCGCCCTGGAGTCGGCGCTCGCCCAGGCCGAGGCGGAGCTTCGGCTGGGACGCAGCCAGGCGCTGCCGGACCTGAGCGTGGGCGTGCGCTACGAGAAGGAGGTGGACGAGTCCGCGTGGCTCGGCACCCTCAGCGTGCCCTTGCCCGTGTTCTCCCGAGGTCAGGAAGAGAAGGTGACGGGAGAGGCCCGCGTGCGACGGCTGCGCACCCTGCTGGAGGCCGCGCGCCGCACGCGCGATGTCCAGGTGGAAGCCGCCCGCATCCGCGACACCCGGCGCCAGCAAGCGCTGGAGGTGCTGACGCGCGATGCCCTGCCACTGCTGGACGAGAACGAGTCGCTCGCCCGCAAGTCCTACGAAGCCGGGGAGATGGACCTCGCGGGGTTCCTCCTTGTCCGCCGTGAAACGCTCGAGACGCGCGTGGCGCTGCTCGACAGTCACCTCCAGGCCGCGCTCGCCCGCGTGCAGCTCGCCGTCGAGACAGGAGCCCTGCCATGAAGCCCTCTCATTTCCTCCTGTCCGCCCTCGTCGTGCTGTCCGCCTGCAAGTCCGACAAGCCCGAGCATGAAGACGACCACGCGCACGAAGAAGGCGCCGAACCCAAGGGACATGACGAGGGACACGATGAGTCCCACGTCCACATCGCGCCGGAGATGCTCCGCGACTTGCGCGTCACCACCGCGCCCGCGTCGGCGCGTCCCGGAGGAGAAAGCGTCACCGCACTGGGCGAGCTGATGTTCAGCGAGGACGCCTACGCGGAGGTGGCCTCCCCCATCTCCGCCCGGGTGGGCACCGTCTTCGTCACCACCGGCCAGGAGGTGAAGGAAGGCGAGAAGCTGGCCGAGCTGCGCAGCCCCGAGCTGGGCAAGGCCCGCGCCGCCCTCCAGTCCGCGAAGGCCCGCGCCGCCTCCGCCAGACAGACCGCAGAGCGCAAGCGCGCGCTCGCCGCCGAGCGCATCGTCGCGCAGAAGGACGTGCAGGCCGCGGACGTGGAAGCCGCGGGCGCCGATGCGGAGGTCGCCGCGGCCCTCGCGGAATTGGCGGCGCTGGGCGCGAGCGAAGGGGACCTTCGTCAGGGCGCGGGCACGCCGGGCTTCATCCTGCGCTCGCCCATCCAGGGCACCGTCATCGAGCGTGATGCGAGGATGGGACAGATGGCGGACGCCGAACATCCCCTCTTCCGCATCGGTGATTTGGGCTCGCTGTGGCTCATCGTCCACGCCTTCGAGCGCGACGCGGTGCGCATCCAGAAGGGCGCCGAGGCGCGCGTCACCTTCGCCGCCTTCCCGGGCAAGGAGCTCACCGCGAAGGTGGGCCACGTGGGGCAGCGCGTGGACGCCTCCTCGCGCACCATCCCCGTGAGGCTGGTGCTGGAGAACCGCGAGGGCCTGCTCAAGCCGGGCATGTCCGCCACCGCGTCCATTCCGCTTGGCAGTCCGGATGGGACCATCACCACCGTGCCGGCCGCCTCGCTCCAGCGCCTGGAGAATGGCTGGGTCGCCTTCCTGCCCACCGGAGAGCGCGGCTCCTTCGAGCGGCGCGAGGTGGGACGAGGCCGCACGCTGGGAGACCACGTGGAGGTGCTCTCCGGCCTGAAGGTCGGTGAGCAGGTGGTGGTGGACGGCGCCTTCCTCCTCAAGGCGGAAGTCGAGAAGTCCGCCGGCGGAGGTGCAGAACATGGCCACTGAGCCCTCGTCGTCCCTGGTGGGGCGCGTGCTGCGCACGTCCTTCGCGCGGCCCGGCCTCACCGTGGTGCTGGCCCTGGCCTTGTCCGCCTTCGGTGCGGTGGCGCTGCATGGGCTTCGCCGCGACGTCTTCCCGGACCTATCGGCCCCCATCTTCAACGTCATCGTCCAGAACGCCGCCATGGGCGCGGAGGAGCTGGAGACGGCGGTGGCCATTCCCATGGAGGTCGCGCTCGCGGGCCTGCCCGACGTGCGCCGCATCCGCTCCACCTCGCAACTGGGCGTCACCCAGGTCACGGTGGAGTTCGAGCCGGACGCGGACTACTTCCGCAGCCGACAGTACGTCGCCGAGCGCGTGGCCCAGGCCCAGGGAGAATTGCCCCCTGGCACGGACGCGCCCCTCGTCTCCAGCCTCACCGGCCGGCTCAATGAAGTCTTCGAGTTCACCCTCGAAGCGGAGCCCGGCGCGGCGGACCTCATGGCGCTGAGGGATTTGGCCGAGTTCGAGGTGAAGAACCGGCTGCTCGCCGTGCCCGGCGTCGCGGGCGTGGAGCGACTGGGTGGCTACCTGCGGCAGTTCCAGGTGCTGCTGGACCCCGACCAGATGGTGGCGCGCGGCATCAGCCTCAACGAGGTGGAGCACGCGCTGGAGGGCGCCAACCTCAACGCGTCCGGCGGCTTCGTGGTGCAGGGCCCCATGGAGTGGACGGTGCGAGCGATTGGACGCGCGCAGACGGTGGAGGACCTGAACAGCACGGTGGTGGCGCTGCGCGCGGGCACGCCCGTGTTGCTGGCGGACGTGGCCGACGTGCGCGAGGGCCCCGCGCTGCGCCGGGGAATCGCGCACCGCCTCAAGGGCGAGGTGGTGAGCTGCCGCGTCATCAAGCAGTTCGGCGCGGACACGCAGCGGGTGGCGGCGGGCGTCCGTGAGGCCATCAAGGAGCTGGAGCAGTCGATGCCCAAGGGCGTGCAGTTGCGCGTCGTCTATGACCAGTCGGTGCTGGTGGACGAGGCGCTGGGGGGTGTCAGCCGAGCCATCCTCCTGGGCGCGCTGCTGGTGGTGCTGGTGCTGTTCGCGCTGCTGGGAGACTGGCGCGCCGCGCTCATCGTCACCCTCACCCTGCCCCTGTCGCTGGCGCTGGCGGGAATCCTCCTGAAGCTCGCCGGCATCGGCATCAACACCATGACGCTGGGCGGCCTGGCCATCGCCGTGGGTCTGCTGGTGGACGCGGCCATCATCGTCACCGAGAACATCATCCATGACCTGCGCGAAGGCGCGGGGCGCAAGTCCGTGCGCGATGAAGCGCTGTCCGCGTCGCTGGAGGTGGGGCGTCCCATCGCCTTCGCCACCCTCATCGTCGTGTCCGTCTTCATCCCGCTGTTCGCCATGACGGGCATCGAGGGGCGCATGTACCAGCCCCTCGCCGCCGCCGTGGTGGCGTGCCTCGCCGCGTCGCTGGCGCTCGCGCTCACCCTGGTGCCGGTGGCCTCCTCGCTGCTGCTCAAGGCCCCGCGTCCGGGACAACCCGAGGACGTGTGGCTCATCCGCAAAATCAAGACGGTGTACGCGCCCATGCTGGACGCGTGCATGCGCAGGGCAGGACTGGTGCGACTGGTGGCGCTCGCCATCACCGTGCCGGCCCTGGGGCTCGCCTTCGCGGTGGGCAGCGACTTCATGCCTCGACTGGATGAAGGCGCCTTCCTCCTCCAGACGGTGCTGCCGCCCGAGGCGTCACTGGAGGAGGTGGACCGGCTCAACCACCTGGTGGAGGACGTGCTGCTCGGCTTCCCGGAGGTGGAGGACGTCGTGCGGCGCACCGGCCGCGCCGAGCGCACCGAGGACCCGATGCCTCACACGGTGTCGGACGTGCTCGTCGTGCTCAAGAAGGACCGGGGCAGAAACCTGGAGAAGCTGGAGGCGGACCTGCGAGTCGCCGTGGCGCGGGTGCCCGGCGTCACCACGCTGTTCACCACGCCGCTGGGCATGCGCATCGACGAGGGCCTGGGCGGCAGCCCCGCGGACCTGTCCGTGCGCATCTTCGGGCCGGAGCTGGAGACGCTCGCCACGTTGGGAGAGCGGGCCCGCGCCATCCTCGCGAAGGTGGACGGCGTGGAGGACCTGCGCGTCGAGAAGCTCAGCGGTCTGCCGCAGCTTCGCATCACCGTGAATCGCGCCGCGGTGGCGCGGGTGGGGCTGACGCCCGGCGACGTCATCCGCGCGGTGCGCGTGGGCCTGGTGGGCGAGGAGTCCTCCCAGGTGTGGAAGGGCCAGCGGCGGCACGACCTGGTGCTGCGGCTGGCGGACCACAAGCGGGGAGACCTCCAGGCGCTGCGCAACCTCCTGGTGGATGGACATGACGGCACGCGAATTCCCCTGAGTCAGCTCGCCACCATCGAGGAGACCTTCGGCGCGGGCAGCGTGCGGCGCGAGGCCGGCAGCCGTCGGCTCGCGGTGGAGGCCAGCGTGTCCGGCAGGGACTTGGGCAGCACCGCGGCCGAGGTGCGCGAGCGGCTGGCCGCGGAGCTGAAGCTCCCCACCGGGTACTTCCTCGACGTGGGAGGACGCGTGGAGAGTCAGCAGCGCGCCGCGCAGTCGCTGGCCATGGCCATCGCCGTCGCCATCCTCGCGGTGTTCATCCTGCTGTACCTCGCGCTGGACTCGGTGGCGGAGGCGCTCGTCATCCTCGCCACGCTCCCGGATGCCTTCGTCGGCGGAATCCTCGCGCTGCTCATCGCCGGAGAGACGTGGAACGTCTCCAGCCTCGTGGGCCTCATCGGCCTGTTCGGCATCGCCGTGCAGAACGGCCTCGTGCTGGTCTCTCAGACCAAGGACCTGCTCTCACGCGGCATGCCCTTCGACGAGGCCATCCGTCTGGCGAGCCTCGGTCGCGTCCGCCCCAAGCTGATGACCGCCGCCACCGCCATCCTCGGCCTGCTTCCCCTGCTCGTGCTGCCCCTGCACGGGACGGAAATCGAGCGGCCCCTGGCCGTCGTCATGGTGGGCGGACTGGTGACCTCGACCCTCTTCACCCTGCTGGTTCTTCCCACTTTCTACGCATTTGTTCATGGCGTGAGAGAGCGCATCAGCCGGCGTGTGGCCGATCGCAGGTCAACTGTGTCCTGAGAGACAGGGAAGGTGTTCCGGGCCTTGGACCGGCAACTTTCGGCCCGGAACACCGACAATCCCGTGTTTTTCCCCTATTCCACACGTCGGGGCCTCTCATGAGCGTTCGCCTTCCTTCCGCCACCGCGACCCGTACCACCTCCACCAAGGCTTCAGCGGCGGCGACGACCGTCACCGCGCCTCCGGCGGGACTTCGCAAGGGTGACTCAGGCCCGAAGGTAAAACAGCTCCAGGACGCGCTGTTGAAGCTGGGCTACCTGACCAAGGCCCAGGTGAACACGGGCCCGGGGACCTTTGGCGCGCAGACCGAAGCGGCGGTGAAGAAGTTCCAGGGCGACAAGAAGCTGCCCACCACCGGCTACTACGGCGAGCAGACGCAGGCGGCGCTGAAGAAGGCGCTGGCGGGCACGCCCACGACTCCGACGACGCCCACGACGCCGGGCGCCAAGCCGGCGGTCATCAGCGCGCCCTCGCCCAACTCCGACAGCCGCAACGGCGCGGACATCGACACCATCGTCATGCACCACACCGCGTCCAACGACGGCAAGGCGGACCTGTCGTGGATGCGCAACCCGAAGAGTGGCGTGTCCGCGCACTACATGGTGGACCGCGACGGGAAGATTTATCAGCTCGTGGGTGACGACAAGCGCGCGTGGCACGCGGGCAAGAGCGAGCTGCATGGCGTTCCCACGGACGTCAACGCGCGCTCCATCGGCATCGAAATCGTCAACGACGGCAGCGGCAAGACGCCCTTCACGGAGGCGCAGTACAAGGCGCTCACCCAGCTGACCAGCCACCTGAAGGAGAAGTACGACGTGCCGATGAAGAACATCGTCGGCCACGCGGACGTGGCGGTGCCCAAGGGCCGCAAGAACGACCCGGCCCCCAACTTCGACTGGTCGCGGCTGCGCAAGGGCATCTCCTGAGCTGACGCGGTGAAGCAGGTGTGGTGAGGCGCGGGTCGAGGGTCCTTTCGGGACGCTCCCCGCGCTTCGTGTTTGAAACGGGCAGGTGTCCCGCCTGTTCCCCGGAAGCGCGCGCCGCATGAAGTGCGCCGGTGAACAACCAGGCACGGTTGCGGCCATCACAGTGTGATGACCCCGGTTACACCGGGACCGCGCGGACCTGCGTTCCCTGGCCTCTCGTGCGTCGTCAGTCCGCGGAGTTGTGTCTCCGGTCCTCGTGGCCTGGAGCTTGCTCAACACCGCTGCGATTCCTGGCGCCGCCGCGTCGCGCCACTTCGAGGTCTTCCATGCGTTCCTTCCTCTGTGTCCTCGCGAGCCTCATCACGCTCGCCGCCTGTGCTTCCGAGCCCAAGAGGCTCGCTCCCGCCGTGGACCCGTCGAGCCCCAATGCGCCCGAGTCCCCGCTCGCCTCGCTGCCCACCGCGCTCGCCGCGACGCCACCTTCCCGACCGCAGCACTCCGACGCGTCCAAGCCCGCCAAGGAGGACGCGGGCACCACCGTCTACGCGTGCCCGATGCACCCCGAGGTCCAGTCCGACAAGCCGGGCGGCACCTGCCCCAAGTGCGGAATGAAGCTGACGCCCGTGAAGCCCGACGACACCGCGCCGGCCAAGAAGCCCGCGCCCGGTCATGAAGGACACGGAGCCCATCCGTGAGACTGCTCACCCTCGCCTGCGCGCTGCTGTTCGCGGGCGGCTGCGCTTCCATCCAGAAGGAGAAAGGCCACGCGGAGGTCGCCACGCTCGTCGAGGAGCGCATCGGCCGCAAGACGCGGTGGAACCAGGGCACGCCCGAGGACGCGGAGGTGTCGCGGCACCTCGACGGACTGTTGAAGGGCGACCTCACCTCCGACCACGCGGTGGAGGTGGCCCTCCTCAACAATCCCGCCCTGCAATCCACCTATGAAGACCTGGGCATCTCCCAGGCCGACATGGTGCAGGCGGGCCTGCTCAGCAACCCGACGTTCGATGCGAGCATCGGCTTCCCGCTCTCCAACGACGGTGTCAGCGAGACGGAGTTCTCGCTGGTGCAGGGCTTCGTGGAGCTGTTCACCCTGCCGCTGCGCAAGCGCGTGGCCCAGGAGCAGTTCATGGCGGACACGCTGCGCGTCGCGCACGAAGCGCTCTCCACCGCCGCGGAGGTGCGCAAGCTGTTCAGCGAGGTCCAGGCGCGGCAGCAGCTCGTGGAGCTGCGCCGCATGGTCCTCCAGGCCACCGAGGCCGCCGCCGAGCTGGCCACGCTCCAACACGGCGCGGGCAACATCACCGACCTGGAGCTGGTCACGGAGCAGGCCGCCTCCGAGGAGGCCCGCCTGGAGCTGGCGCGCGAGGAGCTGACCCTGGTGGAAGACCGGGAGCGGCTCAACCGCCTCTTGGGCCTGTGGGGGCCGCGCACCCAGTGGGCCATCTCCGAGAAGCTCCCGGCACCGCCCCTGGAGGAGGCGTCGTTGGAGCGGTTGGAGTCGCTCGCCATCCGGCAGCGGCTCGACATCGACGCCGCGCGCAAGCAGTCGGAGCTCCTGTGGAACGCGCTGGAGCTGGCGCGCAGCACGCGCTTCTTCGGCCGCGTCGACGTGGGTCTCCACACGCACCGGGACGCGAACGGTCCGCGACTCTTCGGGCCCACGCTCACGCTGGAGCTGCCCATCTTCGACCAGCGACAGGCACTCATCGCCCGGCTGGAGGCACAGCATCGCCAAGGCGAGCGTCGTCTCGCGGAGCTGTCCATCAACGCGCGCTCGGAAGTTCGCGCCGCGAGGGCCCGCCTGCTCACGCTCCGAGGCGTCACCGAGCGCTACCAGCGCGTCGTCCTGCCCCTGCGCGAGAAGGTCGTCGAGCAGTCCCAGCTCCAATACAACGCGATGCAGATTGGCCTGTATGCGTTGCTCGACGCGAAGCAGTCCCAGGTCGAGGCGTACCGCACCTTCATCGAGACCGTCCGCGACTACTGGATGGCCCGAGCGGAGCTGGAGCAACTCGTCGGCGGCAGTCTGCCCGGCACGGCCTCGCGGCAGGGAGCACCGAGCGACGCCACGCCCCCGGCATCCGAGCGTCCACCGGAGGCGACCCCTCCTGAGTCCTCGCCTCCCACTGAACCCCCTTCTGGAAACGGCCATCCCCCCGCACACGGCCACGGAGCGACTCCATGAATCCCCTCTCCCTTGATTCCTCTCTCCGCGCGCAGGATGCGGAGGACACGACGGAGGCAACGACCGCTCCGGGCGCGATGACCCGACGAGGCATGCTGGCGACGGCCGGCGCAACGCTCGCGGGTGGTGCGTTGCTGCTCCGAGGTGGTGTCGCGCAGGCACAAGTCTCGCCACGTCCTCCCGCTCCGCGCGCGGGCCGGCGGGACTGGCTGGCTCCGGGAATGCCGAACCGAGACTATCGCCCCGTCATCGTGCCGAACGGCTCGAAGCTGCCGTGGAAGGTCGTGGACGGCGTGAAGGTCTTCCACATGGTGGCCGAGGAGGTCGAACACGAGCTGGCTCCCGGGCTGAAGGTCCACTGCTGGGGCTACAACGGCCAGGTGCACGGGCCCACCATCGAAGTCGTGGAAGGCGACCGCGTCCGCTTCTACGTCACCAACCGACTGCCCGCGCCCACCACCGTGCACTGGCACGGCCTGCTGTTGCCCAACGGCATGGACGGCGTGGGTGGGCTCAACCAGAAGTCCATCGCCCCGGGAGAGACGTTCCGCTACGAGTTCACCATCCGCCAGTCCGGCACGGGCATGTATCACTCGCACCATGACGAGATGACGCAGATGGCGCTCGGCATGGTGGGGTTGTTCATCATGCACCCGCGGCGGCCCGTGGGCCCACGCGTGGACCGCGACTTCGCGCTCATGCTGCACGAGTGGCGCGTGGACCCGGGTGCGAGCCGGCCGGACCCGAACGAGATGACGGACTTCAACCTGCTCACGTTCAACGCGAAGGCGTTCCCCGGCACGGAGCCGCTGGTGGTGCGACAGGGCGAGCGGGTGCGCATCCGCCTGGGCAACCTGAGCGCGATGGACCATCACCCCATCCACCTGCACGGCTACCACTTCCGAATCACGGAGACGGACGCGGGACGCATCCCCGAGTCCGCGCAGTGGCCGGAGACCACGGTGCTCGTCCCGGTGGGCAGCACGCGCACCGTCGAGTTCGTGGCCGATGCGCCCGGCGACTGGGCCATGCATTGCCACATGACACACCACCTGATGAACCAGATGGGCCATGACCTGCCCAACCTCATCGGCGTGAAGCCGGGTGGGCTCGACGCGAAGGTGCGCACGTTGCTGCCGGGCTACATGACCATGGGGCAGACGGGCATGGGCGACATGGTGGAGATGGGCATGCCGGTGCCCGCCAACTCCATCCCCATGAGCGGAGCGCGGGGCAAGCACGACGTCATCACCATGGGAGGAATGTTCACCGTGCTCAAGGTGCGCGAGCGGCTTGCCGGCGATGGAGACCCGGGTTGGTACGACAACCCGCCCGGCACGCTGGCGGTGGCGGCGAACACGGAGGAACTGCGCCAGGACGGCATCGACGTGAATGCGCCACCCAAGGCGCTGCCCGCGTCACCGGCGGGACTCGGGCAGGGCTGAGCAACAACAGTGGTTCGCCCAGCTCGAGGCTCGTACTGGCTGGGCGAACCCTCGCACCAAAGCGCCTATCAGACTGACGACACACCTGAGCCTGGCCGCGAGTTCGGGCCTGGCCCGCATGAAGCCACGCACTTCCGCAGCTTCAGTCGCGTCCCATGCACGGCGTCGCGGATCGTACCGGGCTTCTCACGGTTGGCGACGGGCAGTCGCACAGGTCCGCATCCTCAGCCGAGACTCGTGCACCGCGCCAAGCCTCCCGCTGACGCCCAGCCTCAAGTCCGCATCTTCAGTCGGGTCTCATGCACGGCATCACCGACCGCGCCGGGCTTCTCGCGCTCCGCGGCGCGCAGCAATCGGAGGATGCCGGGCCCGAGCACGTCAATCTCGGTGGACGCATACGTCTCCGTGCCGAAGCGGCGGATGCTCTCTGTCTGCGTCCGGAGGATGCGCGCGTCCTGGCTGAAGATGTGGAGCGCCACGGGCATGGCCACCGGCAGCACCGCGCGAAGCAGCCAGCGCGGCAGCGGCAGTCGGAACGTCACCACCGCGTAGACCAGCGTGTCCCAGTCCGCCACGGGCGTCATCGCCGAGGTCACGATGATGTGGCTGCCCTCGCCGATGCGGTACTCCACCTGCGCGATGGACGGCATCAGGAAGCGGTCGAAGTGCTGCACCATGCCGCCACCCGGAGCCAACAGCCGACCCACGACTCCACTGGGACGAGGCTCACCGATGTACTCGGCCTCCACCCGGTCCGCGCTCCGGCGCACCACCACGTCAATCTCGTTGCGCTTCTCCTCCGTGCGGAACAGGCCCCCATGCAGGTAGGCCGTGTGTGGCACGTCGAGCGTGTTCTCCAGCGTCGCATGCAGCGAGCCCGGCGCACGCAGCACGCGCCTCACCGTGGTGTAGTCGCGCGCGTCCAGCAGTGGGAAACGGAACGGCTCCGTCGTCGGCTCCACGCCCGGTGTGGAGTACACCCAGACGAAGCCATCCTGCTCACGCGTCGCATAGGACGTCGCGCAGCGAGTACGGGCCTCGGGCTCGCCGAGGAAGCCCGGAATGGCGCGGCACTGCCCACCCGTGTCGAAGCGCCAGCCGTGGTAGCCGCACTGGAGCTGCCCCTCCTTCACCCGCCCCAGCGACAGGGGCACGTTGCGGTGAGGGCAGCGGTCCATCAACGCGCCAGGCTTGCCGCCCTCGCCCCGGAAGAGGACGAGCGGCGTGCCCTGAAGCGTGCGCGCCAGCGGCTTGTCGCCCAGCTCTCGCGACGCACAGAGGATGAACCAGGCATTCGGCAGGTGAACGACGGAGACGTGACCGGCGGCCGCACCTGGGGTGCGCGCCTCCTCGCGGGAGCTCATGAGACGCAGTCTAATGGCGCGCACGGCCAGTGCACGCCTTCCCGTGAGCGCCCGGGCCTCCCGCCGGGGGCCGAGCAGTCGGCACCCACACGGGAGGCCCCCTTCCGCCTACAGCTTCAGCCGCCGCAGCCGGAGCGCGTTGACGATGACGGACACCGAGGACAGGCTCATCGCCGCGCTGGCGAAGATGGGGCTCAGGAGCAGGCCGAAGAAGGGGTACAGCACCCCCGCCGCCAGGGGCACCCCCAGCAGGTTGTAGATGAAGGCGAAGAAGAGGTTCTGCCGGATGTTGCGCAGTGAGCCCTGGCTCAGCCGCCGCGCCCGGACGATGCCCCTCAAGTCTCCCTTCACCAGGGTGACACCCGCGCTCTCCATCGCGATGTCCGTGCCCGTCCCCATGGCGATGCCCACATCCGCCTGGGCCAACGCCGGCGCATCGTTGACCCCGTCCCCCGCCATGCCCACCACGCGGCCCTCCTTCTGAAGCCGCTTCACCACTGTCTCTT
>NZ_JABUMQ010000001.1:0-119974 GCF_013336645.1 Myxococcus sp. CA039A
CCTGGCGCTGCTTCCTCTTCAGCCACTGCCTACCTTTGCCCTCGGGCAGGGCCTTCTCGCTCTCAGGTCTTCTGCGCACACAGAGCCGAACGAGAGGTGCCCCTGCTCCCTCTTCCCGCTCACTTCAGGCCCGCCCGCCCTCCGGCCTGATCGAGAATCACGAACTCCGGTTTAGTCAAACCAGGCGAGCACTCAGCGCGCCCTCTGGCCGTATCACCGGTGCGCAAGTCCAAGGTCTCAAAGTCGAGTTCAGTACCATGAAACAAGACTGGCTTCACTACTGCGCTATAGCTCGGCCCGATGACTCGCCAGAGCCTCTGCTCAAGGTCAAGCAGCAAGATCGATGTCTGTGGGCCACGGCCTGGGTGATCCCATCGTTGGGCTGCGATGTAGCGAGAGTCAGCGGACCAAACCACCTCCTCACCGAAGAGCCACCTACCAATGCCGCGCCTCGACTCCAGCACAGCACCATCCAGCCGAAGGCGAAACAACGGGCACCCAAGAGACTCCTCTCCCGTGGGCTCTCGGACAACAGTGTGCCGCCCATTCGGGGAAAATGAGCCAGCCGGATCTTTCGCCATAAAAGGCCTCTCAAAAAGGACGCCAGCAGGCAACTACGCCGCTACTCCTCGCCCGGCTGCTTGAACCTCTTCGGGGGTGTCCACCAAGTCGGTGGATCCGCATAGCCGTTGCTGAAGAAGTACCGCATCAATGCATTCGACTTGATAGATCAATTCGCTTCCTCCGCTCGCCTACGGCATCTCGCATAAGAGCTTGACGCTCCCGGAAGGACAGGTTCGGCACTTCGACAGCAACAGCATAACTCGCGCGGAACTCATCGTGACTATTACCGCACCAGTGCCCAACAGGTGGGCAATCCGCCCTTATGCCAGGCCTTCCTCATATAAGGCCCGGACAATGGCCGCCGCAGGTTCTCCAGAGTGGGGAGTCCAACTTTCATCCTCTATTGAAGATCAGCCCCCTCAGCTCACGTCAACTGCGCCCTGGGTTCGAATGGACGACTGCGAATGACAACCTGAGCGTTGGCAACCACCCACGCGACTCAGCACCCGCAACAATCATATCGGCGAACGACTCCTCAGTCGCCGAATCAACACCGCCAGACTGGAGCCGGAGCAAGTGGCCAGTCAATCGGTGCAAGGTCTCATTGCAGCCACTGAGCCTCAGAGAGTCAAGGTCGCCATAAAACCCCCGAGCAGTAATGGTTATCCGATGGCTGTACGAGAGGTAGAATTTAATTTTCTCACCCGTCGACATTCCAGCAATCAACCTCCTGCACTCGTCCGCACCACTCATCACAGATCACCTCTGAACATAATAAATCTCTACCCTTCAAATCACCCCTGACCTTCACCTGTCGCGGAAGTGATTGAACGTCATAACCATGCTCGAGAAGAGCGTTCAGTCTCGTATTTCCAACCATTTGACGCGGCGGCCACACTGACTGAGCGCTGTCTCCCAATCTTCTGGCTGAATGACGCTCTTCATACCAGACTCAGGAGCACTCACCGTCCCAACCAGGGGCCTAGCATTTCGTTGAACTGCTCATCAGAAGAGCCACTCCCAGCGCTCACACGCCACCAGACGCCTGCCTCCAAGAGGACGCGCAACGGGATGGCGGGAAACGCCCTCTTGAAATAGGTCACAATCATCCCGTGAGAGAGCCGACCCGTGAGTCGTTCCAACAACTTGGCCAACTCCACCGCCGAGAGGCCCTCTCCCTCCGTACGGAGAACCGCCAGGACTTCCTCATCATTCATGTCATGAACTCCCAAACAGTCCGAGCGATTCATCCCCTCATTAGAGCACAAGGGACGAAGGCATTATGTGGGGTGCCCCAGCCTCTCCTCTGAGGAGTCACTGCGCTGAGCGACCGCCGATCTCCGGAAAGCGACCATAAACACGCAGGAGCGCTTCCAGATGAACAGGATTGCCAAGGTCGAGCGGCGCATCAGTGAGCCGCACGACCCAACCGCCCGATTCCGTGCGCCGCGCTCGTGAGATCAGGTTCGCATCCCGGGCTGAGTCCGGAAAGCCGATGGCGTCGGCGGTGGCGGAAGACCAGTAATTCAACCACCCAAGATAATGTGGAATCTCGGCCGCACGATTGTACCGTGGGCGAAGAAGGCCGGGGAGTCCGTGGGACGTCGCAGATGGATCCTCTTCCGGACCACGAAACTGCTGCGACACGACCTCATTATAACCCGACGGCGATACCTGCCCCCAGACCGCTCGAGTTCTCTCGCCTATCGCCTCCAGCACATCAGGTGCCGCCGCGATGCCGCCTGCATCGAGCGGCAGAGTCGCATGAACGTCGAGGCGTGGCGGACTGCCTACAGCAAGGCCGCTTGGATTCTCCCACCCGGCAAGCGTCACAGGCCGGCTTTCGTCATCGTTGCAAAGGAATGGAAACCCACCGTCGGTCCTTTCCGTCGCAATCCATTCATCGCGGCGCGGCAATTCAACGAATCCCCCTTTTTCAGAAAGTGTCCACGCGAGCCGCAATCCGGGCACAGCGCGCTCCATCGCATGAACGATGGCAAGCGGCCGTTTATCGCCATCAACAAGCGCGGGCGCATACACGTTGAGGTTGAGAGTTTTCCGCAAAGCCATCACCTTAACACCAATCCATGACAACGATTTCGAGGTCTGGATCCAGTTCAAGAAGCGCGGTCTTGTGAACAGCGCTCCGAACCCCCACGACAAATCTGTACCCACATGCCTCCGCGAGCATTTGCTCGCGCTTTATCTCCGGCAGTTTGACCCGGGCAAAGAACCTCTGCGAATGAGGCGAGTGCACGTCAAAATCATCAGTCTTTACTTCCCATAGAGTGCGCGTGGCCCGCTGCAACGCATCAAACTGCTTGCCGTTGACGACTACATCCCAGCCAGGGAAGCTGTTGTTCGGGACCTTGTCAGCACACTTATTGTGCGCCTCATCTCCGCCTCGGTGCGGCACTGGGACAGGCTCGCACTTGTGCCGTCGCTCCGGGCCTCGGGGCTCGGTCGTCCCCGGAGGGAACCAGTCCTGTCCTGATGGCCCAGGCTTGGGCTTTCGCTTCGCGGAGAGTTCCTGCGGGGCAGGCATCGACCGAGGCACGGACTCTATTTCTTCGGAACCACTCCCTCTCCTCAACTCATAGGCATCCAGCGCTTCCTTGATGGCGACGCCCACCACCACAACGCCGACGACGACGACCGCGCCCACAACGATCTCAGGAGCAGCCAAGACACAGAGGCCAACTCCCAGGACAACCGTTCCCGCTGAGGCGACGGCGCACCTCCCGCTCAGGTCGTTGAACCGGATCCGCTCATGGTCCAGGGCGTGATAGCACCGCTCCGCCAACACGGGCCAAGACTGGGAAGCCTCACGGACTGCGCACCGTCCCCCGTCACTCCACGGTAGCGCCGCCGCTCTTTGGAGGTTGGCGCGCCTGGAGTTCGGGGGCCCTCGCTCTCCCAAGTTTGGTTCCGACGTAGCGCACGCCGAGAGGACGAGCAGGAGTGCGGTGCAGGCGCGGAATCGCATCGCTACGTCCTTTCAGTCGAGCCTGTGAGCCGATCTACGCAACGAGACATGGCGCCCTCTCGGCAACAGGTGACGCGGGGACGATACAATACCCCCTGGGGGTGATACCCCGGCAAACCTCCCCAGGCGCACAGTGGTCCTCCTCCGCGCCGCCGTCCGACGGCGGGGACACTTCACGGGGGAGACTTCCATGCAGCCTGCCGTCCTGGCCCTGGCGATTTCGAGCCTGCTGTTGACGGGACTCCTGGTCCGTACCGCCCTCCAGCTCCGAGCCGTCCGGGCCCGATTCAAGCCCGTGCTCGACGTGGAGGCCGAGCGACAGCGTGTCCTCTCCTCCCTGGAACGCACCAAGGCCGAGTCCGAACACATGCTCGCCACCGAGCGCAACCGCGTCGCCTCCGAGCTGGCCCGGGAGCGCGACCTCGCGGACGCCGCCATCCGGGGCGCGAAGGCAGACCTGGAGCAGGTCAGGGCGTCGACGGACCATGCCATCCGCCTCGAACGAACCCGCGTCGCCTCGGAACTCACCCAGGCCCGCGAACAAGCCCAGACCGAACTCACCCGTGCTCGCGAGCAAGGCCGCACGGAACTCGCTCGCGCCAGGGAACAGGCCGACGTGGCCGTCCGGGAAGTCGAGGCCCGACGCAATCAAGCCCGCGAGGAACAGGCCCGCCTCGAACCCCTCATCGTCAAGCTGCGCGCCGAGCTCCGCCCCCTCGAAGAAGAGACCATCCTCCGCTCCTACGGGTTCTACAAACCCATCTACAACCTCTCCTCCTCGGAGAAGTACGAACACCGCCTCGACACCCTCCGCGAACGACAGAAGGCCATGCTCAAGAACAAGCAAGCCGCCTCCTGCAAGATTGAATGGACGGTCAACGGCAGCAAGGCCGAGGGCAAGAAGCAAACGGAGCGCACCCTCAAGCTGATGCTCCGCGCCTTCAACGGCGAGGCGGACGCCTGCGTGGCCAAGGTGACGTACAAGAACATCAAGGCCATGGAGGCCCGCATCCAGAAGTCCGCCGAGGCCATCAGCGGCCTCACCGAGATTCAGCAGTGCTTCATCTCCACCGACTACGTCGAGCTGAAGCTGGAGGAGCTGCGCCTCGCCCACGAATACGAAGAGAAGCGCCAGGAGGAGAAGGAAGAACAACGCCGCATCCGCGAGCAGATGCGCGAGGAAGAGACCGCGCAGCGAGAACTCGAACGCGCCAAGCTGGAGGCCGAGCGCGAGGCCCAGCGTGACGAAGAAGCCCTGCGCAAGGCCCGCGGGGAGCTGGAACGCAGCAAAGGCGCCGAGCAATCCAAGCTCCTCGAACGCATCGCCGAATTGGAGCGCCGCGTCGCCGAGGACCAGGAGCGCCAACGCGCCATCTCCCAGGCCCAGCTCACGCGCACCGGCCACGTCTACGTCATCTCCAACATCGGCTCCTTCGGAGAGGACATCTACAAGGTCGGCATGACGAGACGACTCGTGCCCCAGGACCGCATCGACGAACTGGGCGATGCCTCCGTCCCCTTCGAGTTCGACGTCCACGCCATCATCCGCACACCCGACGCACCGTCGCTCGAAGCCGCGCTGCACCGCACCTTCTCCCACCGCCGCGTCAACCGCATCAACGAGCGCAAGGAGTTCTTCCGCGTCACGCTCGACGAGGTGGCCAAGGCCGTGCGCGAACACCACGGCGAATTCGAGCTGACCCGCATCGCCGAGGCCGCCGAGTACCGCAAGTCGCTCGCCCTCGCCGAAGGGGAGCGCCACGACAGCCCCACCTCGCGCCGCCCCGAGCGCGCCGTCGCCTGAGCCGCCACCCCTTCACCCCGCACCAGGCGCTCCCACCTTCAACCCGACTCGCGAGCCTTCGCCCCACGCATTCCAGTCTCCGAAGAGAAGAACACCCTGGCACTCACGACGCAGTGCGTTCTCGTTGGCGTCCCGCGGCACGGCTCGCGCATTCCACCCGACGTGCTCGCTCGGCACCTCACCGAGCTTCAGCTCCTTGGCACGCAAAGAAGTCCTGCCCTTCACATGGAGCAGGAACGTCACGCCCCGAGGCGCTGGGACAAAAGTGGAAACGTGGCATGTTGCGCCCGCGATGGCCGTCAGCGTTTTCGACCTCTTCAAGATTGGTATCGGTCCCTCGAGCTCCCACACGGTGGGGCCCATGCGAGCCGCGCGCACGTTCGTGCTGCGACTGGCGGAGCATGGCCACCTGGAGAAGCTCACGCGCCTGAAGGTGGAGCTGTTCGGCTCGCTCGGCGCCACGGGCAAGGGCCACGGCAGCGACAAGGCGGTGGTGCTCGGCCTGCGCGGGGACACGCCGGAGGCCGTGGACGTGGAGGCCATTCCCGCCATCGTCACGCGCTGGCGCACCGAGGGCCGCATCAGCGTGCTCGGCCAGCGGGACATCGTCTTCAAGGACGGCGAGCACCTGGTGATGCACCGCCGCCGCAGCCTCCCCTTCCACCCCAACGGGATGCGCTTCTCCGCGTCCGGCGCGGACGGCGTGGAGCTGGACGCGTGCGTCTACTACTCCGTGGGCGGCGGCTTCGTCGTCGATGAGTCCGCGGCCACCGGCCAGGACCCGCTGCGCAAGGACACCACGCCCCTGCCCTTCCCCTTCCAGTCCGCGGCGACGCTGCTGGAGCTGTGCGAGCGGGAGCGCATGCCCATCAGCGCCCTGATGATGGCGAACGAGAAGACGCTGCGCTCCGAGCAGGACATCCGCTCCGGACTCTTGCGCATCTGGGACGTCATGCAGGCGTGCGTGCGCCGGGGCTGCGCGTCCAGCGGCATCCTCCCGGGCGGCCTCAAGGTCGAGCGCCGCGCGGCGGCCATGTACCAGCGCCTGCTCAGTCGCCCCGAGGCCGGCCTCACCAACCCGCTCACCGTGCTCGACTGGGTGAACCTCTACGCGCTCGCCGTCAACGAGGAGAACGCCGCCGGAGGCCGCGTCGTCACCGCGCCCACCAACGGCGCGGCCGGCATCATCCCCGCCGTGCTGCACTACTACTGGCGCTTCTGGCCCGGCGCGAACGAGGACGGCGTGGTGCGCTTCCTCCTCACGGCCGGCGCCATCGGCGTGCTCTACAAGGAGAACGCCTCCATCAGCGGCGCCGAGGTCGGCTGCCAGGGCGAGGTGGGCAGCGCGTGCTCCATGGCCGCCGGCGCGCTCACCGAGGTGCTCGGGGGCACGCCGCTCCAGGTGGAGAACGCCGCCGAAATCGCGATGGAGCACAACCTGGGCCTCACCTGCGACCCCATTGGTGGCCTGGTGCAGGTGCCCTGCATCGAGCGCAACGCCATGGCGTCCGTGAAGGCCATCAACGCCTCGCGCATGGCGCTCTCCGGCGACGGACGCCACTTCGTCAGCCTGGACAAGGTCATCCGGACGATGCGCGACACCGGCCGCGACATGAAGGACAAGTACAAGGAGACCGCGCGCGGAGGGCTCGCCGTCAACGTGCTCGAGGTCGCGAACCTCAGCGTCGGCCTGCCGGAGTGCTGAGCGGAGCCCGGGGGCCGGGCCAAGCCCGCCCCCATGGGTAGACAGTTTCGCTTGTCTGTGTATGGGCCGCCATCGGCGGTCGCCTGAGCCAGAGCCAGAAGGTGCCCACGTATACGTGGAACCATGGGCTCCCCCCGACCCTTCCTCGTCCTGTCCCTGCTCTGGGCTGTCTGTCTTCCAGCCCCCGCTCGGGGACAAGCCGCTCCTGCCGCCACCAGTGAGCCCCGCGCGGTGGAGGTCGACGTCCAGGCCACGGACGCGGGGACGGCGGTCTCCGCCGACGATGCCGCGCGGCTGAAGCTGGAGACGGATGGAGGCAGCCTCGCGCTCCTGACGCCTCAGCTGGTGAAGGAATCCCCCGTCACCTGGCCCGAGGGCCTGGAGGGCGCCCCGGACGAGGTGAAGCTCATCCTCCAGATTGACGAGCAGGGCCTCGTCGTCGACGTGACGGTGCAGGAGGCGGCCACGCTGGCCCCCCTCACGGAGGCCGCCGTCCGCGCCGCGCGGGGGCTGCGCTTCACGCCGGCGAGCCTGGGCGGGAGAACCGTGTCGGTGCGCCTGCCATATGGCTACCACTTCGAGCCCCCGGCGGCCCTGCGCTTC
Source organism: Myxococcus sp. CA039A (assembly GCF_013336645.1). Taxonomy (NCBI): domain Bacteria; kingdom Pseudomonadati; phylum Myxococcota; class Myxococcia; order Myxococcales; family Myxococcaceae; genus Myxococcus; species Myxococcus sp. CA039A. Next base: position 7,663 of record NZ_JABUMQ010000001.1, read on the forward strand.
ACCCAGTCGCGACTGCGCGGTGAGGTCCGTGCCCTGGGCACCCGCCAGTTGCTGGCGGACGCGGCCCTGTTCCTGGACGGCGGCGAGGAGCCCATTGCCGTCACGGACGTGGATGGCCGCTTCGCGCTGGAGCTGGCTCCGGGCGCCCACCGGCTCCTCGTCCGCGCCCCGTCCCACCAGCCCGGGACGTTCGAGGAGTCGCTCGAGTCGGGCCAGTCGCTCGACGTCGTCTACCGGCTCCAGCCCACCCGCGTGAATCCCTACGAGACGGTGGTGAGAGATGACCGCCCCCGCACGGAGGTCAATCGCATCACCCTGCACGAGCAGGAGCTGCGCGAGGTGCCGGGCACGCAGGGCGACCCCTTCCGCGTCATCATGCTGATGCCGGGGGTGGGCAGCGTCGCCTCGGGCCTGGGTTACCCCGTGGTGCGCGGAGGGCAGCCCGGCGCCACCGGCTACTACCTGGACGGCGTGCGCGTCCCCATGCTGTACCACCTGCTGCTCGGGCCCGCGGTGGTGCATCCGGACTTCATCGACACCATCGACTTCCATCCCGGCGCGCCGCCGGTGCAGTACGGGCGCCTGCTGGGCGGCGCGGTGGAAGGGCGGCTGAGCCGGCCACGTGAAGACAAGCCACACTTCGCCGCCTACGCGGACCTCATCAACGCGGGCGGCTTCATCGAGGTGCCCTTCGACCGCACCGGCACCTCCGTCACCGTGGCGGGACGCTACAGCTACACCGGGCTGCTCATCCCCCTGGCGTACGCCCTCTTCAAGAGTCACGAAGACAATCCCATCCACGCGGCCTTCTGGGATTACCAGGCCCGGGTGGAGCAGAAGCTTGGCGAGGGACGGCTGCGCCTGTTCGCGCTCGGCAGCTCCGACGACGCGGGCGAGGCCACCGCCGCCTACGAGGACAGCCTGGGCGCCACCATCGTCTCCCGCTTCCATCGCGTGGACCTGCGTGGCACCCACCCCGTGGCGGGCGGCGAGGGCGAGCTGGGCATCACCGTGGGCCTGGATGAGGTGGGCCTGCAGGGCTACCGGCGCGTGGTGCGCAACCCGGCACGGGGCCCCGAAGAGGTGCTCGCGGGAGAGTACGGGCTGGACCAGCTCACCTTCGCGGCTCGGGCCGGGTGGACGCGGCGACTGTCCAAGGCGCTGGACGTCCTGGCGGGCACGGACGTGGAGCACCGGCGCGTGGCCACCGGCATCACCGGCTCCGCGCGCACTCCGGGTTGGCGGCCGACGGATGACGCCCATCCCCTCAAGCAGCCCTCCGCCCTGGCCACCTTCGTCGGTGGCTTCGTCGGAGCGACGTGGCGCCCTTCGGATACGTGGGTGGTGTCGCCCGGCGTGCGCGTGGACGGCTACCACCTGGTGCCCGGAATCCAGCACGTCGTCGTGGAGCCCCGGCTGGCGGTGCGCCACCAGCTCTCCGAATCGCTCACCCTCAAGGGCGGCGGTGGCATGTACCACCAGTCCCCCACCGTGCTGCTCCATCTGCCGGCGCTGGATGTGTCGGGCCTGCGCAACGGCGTCCAGTCGGGCGCGCAGTTCGACGTGGGCGCGGAGTGGAAGGCCACCGAGGGACTGGAGGTGACGGTGGACGTCTACTTCAACCCGCTGTTCCGCACGGTGGAGTTCGACGTGCAGGACGTCCTGGAGAACCGCAAGCGGCGAGGCCAGCAGCGCGAGGACCCGTCGGCGCGAGGCTACGCGTATGGCCTGGACCTGATGGCGCGGCATCCGCTGGGGCGCGACTGGTTCGGATGGGTCAGCTACAGCTTCCTCCAGAGCAAACGCCATCGGCGCTTCGCGCGCTATGCCGACAACAACACCATCCGGGAGACGACCGAGGGCGAGCTGCCCTTCGCCTTCGAGCAGGCGCACGTCTTCAACGCCGCGCTCAGCTACAAGCTCGCGAACAACTGGACGGTAGGCACGGTGGTGCATTTCAACACCGGCCGTCCGGAGTCCGGTGAAGTCTCCTCCGTCACCCAGCGCCCCGTCATCAACCCGGAGGGCTTCCGCGCCTGGGCGCGACAGGACGCGGACCGCGTGGAGCGGCTGGCGCCGTTCTTCCGCGTGGACTTCCGCGCCGCGAAGTCCTGGTCGCTCGAGGACTTCACCGTCGAGGCCTATCTGGACATCCTCAACCTCTCCCTCCAGCAGGAGGTGTTCGCCTACGAATACAAACGGACGGCTGGAAGACTCCAGCGCGAGGCCATGGGGTTGCCCGTCATCCTGCCCATGCTGGGCCTGAAGGGAAGCTACTGAGATGCGCCACCCATCATGTCTGGGATTCTTCGTCCTGCTGCTGTCCTCGGGGTGTGAGCGACTGCAGGACGAGCCCGTCTTCGTCTACGGCCGGCTCGAGCGGCGCGACGGCACGCCCGTCAGCGGCGGAGTCGTGCCGTACGCGCGCACCCTCCACGAGGTGCCCATGGGAGAGGGCCCCTACGTGTATGAGCCGCCGGACTTCACGCCCTACGCGGAGTCCACCACCGAGCCGAGCGGGGACTTCTTCCTGGAGATGCGCTACGGGGACGTGGAGTCCGTCAACACACCCAACCCCTGGCTCCAACCCTATCGCTTTCGCGCATCATGGCGGGACGAGACCGGCGCGGCTGTCTCCACATCCTTCACCTTCCACGATGACGTGGAGCTCCCCACCCTGCGCATCTGGGACTCCCAGCTCGCCGTCACGACAGGAGCGGAGGGCGCGTCCGTGACCTTCGCGTCAGCGCCCGCCGTGCCCGTGCCACCCCTCACGGGCGAGTACGCGATGACCTCCGATGAGAATCAAACCGTCATCCCCGCTCCGCCCACCACGCCCGAAGCCATGCTCTTCATGCTGAATGGCGCGCAGCCCCTGTTCCGCGCCCTGATTCCCACCTCGCCCTGGGCCGCGAGTCGCTACGTGCTGGAGGACTTTCCCCAGCCCACCGTCATGCTCCGGGCGGTCTCCGTGGGGGAGTTCTGGTTCTTCCCGCTCGGAGGCAAGTACACGGAGCTGTGGTTCCGCATGGACTGGCGCACGGAGGAGGTGCCCCTGGCTCCAGGTGGGCTCGTGCCCGCCAGCCGAGGCGCCACGTGTCAGCCCTCGCCCTCGGCGGGCTGTCCCTGGACGGATGGCCGGCTCGACCCCGTGTCCCTCGGAAGCAAGCCGGTGGAGTCCCTGGTCGTCACGCTCCCCGAGCCACGGAAGCCGCGGCATGTGGTGGTACGCGGCGCGGAGGGAGGCAACTTCTCCGGGTTCGTGCTGGAGGGGAGTGAGGACGCGGAGCAATGGACCCAGCTGGCGGTGCTGCACAACGTCCCGGAGCGCTACATCCCACCGCCGCGACTCAGTCCCCCGTGGAGGGGCTTCGAGGAGATGACTCGGTGGGACAGCCCCTTCGACGGACAGCTGTCCTTCATCAAGGGTCCCCACTTCCTCGATGCACCCGTGACGCAGGACGCGGGGCCGGTGCGCCATGTGCGGCTGCGCGCGGTGGGCTTCAACCACGCGGGCGACCCCATGCCGGGCGCGACGATGGCCACTCTCGCCGAGCTGTCCCTGTTCGAGTAGCGCGGGCCCTCAGCCTGCTCTCAGCGGCACGTCCCACCGCCGGGCGAGCCGCGCCTGCTCCTCCGGTGTGCGCAGGTCCGTTGCAGGCAACGCCACTCCGGGCCGGTGCAGGACATACAGGTTCCAGAGGCCCTGGAGGCCCAAGGCCTGGATGTCCGCGTACATCCGCTGCTCCAGCGCCGGGGCGAGCACGAAGCCGGCGGACTCGAACTGGCGACGCCACCATGCGAACGACGCAATCGTGACGTGCCCTTCCAGCGGTCGGCCCCACTCGTCGCGCGCCAGGTCCTCTTCCGGCACCGGGCCCAGGTAGTCGGGCCCGAGCGACCGGTAATGCTCCAGTCGCTCCGGCCGCACCTTCCCGTCGAACCAGCCATCCGGTCCCGTGCCACAGGGGCCGAAGGACGGCGCCGTCACCACCAGGAAGCCCCGCGTCACGCGGTGCAGCTCCGAAATCGCGTGCGGCACCATGGAGGGAGGCAGGTGCTCCAGCGTCTCGAAGGCGGACACGAGCTCGAACTGTCCGTCGTCGAAAGGCAGGCGCTGGGACAGGTCTCCGAGTGACAGGTGCGGCTTCACGTCCCACGGGGCGTGGTGGATGGCGAAGTCGCTGAAGTCACTGCCCTTGGTGTCCCACCCCAGCTCGCGCAGCGCCTGCACCGTGAAACCCAGCGCGCAGCCCACGTCCAGCGAGGTGCGCACGTCGAAGTGATTCCACAAAAGATAGGCCGCCTTGTTGGCGTGGCTGGAGTCGCGGCGGTAGTGCTCGTAGCCGCTGTTGCCCTCGCGGTCCAAGGGGTTGCGTCCGGCGCCGTAATAGCTGGCCCCGTACATGTCCTTGCTCCCCTGCGCCAGGAGCAGCGACAGCTCGAAGCTCAGCAGCTCCAGTCCACTGCGCAGCGGCGGCACGTGCGCGACGCCCACCGACACAAGTCGCCGCGCCTCCAACGCCAGCCGCCGCCGCACCCGGGCGGGCAGTCGCTGGAGGCCGTCTTTCGCGAGGAGGGATGAGAGTTTCAAGGACACGACTCCGGCAGGCAGAAGACCCCGCCCTTATGACACAGGAGCGAGGGGTCGGGTCATCACTCCGCGAGCGGAGGCGCGGGCCCCTGTCATGGCGATGGGGGGCTCACCCCTCATCCTCCGGTCCGTCCCGACACCGCGCCGATATTCGACGCGAAATCCACGCGCCTCACGGGGCCGTACGGATGGGCAATGCCCCCCGTCACACGCTCCCTTCGCGGCGTCCTCGGCGTCGTGCTCGCACTGGCCTGTGGTTGCAATCGTGGCACAGGCGCTGCGTCCGCGCCCTTCACGCCCGACAACGACACGGAGGTCCTGGAGCAGGTGCCCGCCCGAGCGACCGACGCCCGCGCCCGCGAGCGTGCCGCGTTGCGACAGGAGCTGGACCGCCAGCCCCGGCAGTTGGAGCTCGCCGTCCGCCTGGCCCGGTTGGAGTTGAAGGAGGGACGAGCCCGGGGCGACCCACGACACCTTGGGTGGGCCCAGGCCGCGCTCGCGCCCTGGTGGGACGAGGCCGAGCCTCCCCATGAAGTCCGCCTGCTGCGCGCCACCCTGAGACAGAGCCGCCACGAGTTCGACGCGGCCCTGCGAGATTTGGAAGCCGCCGTCCGGGAGGACCCTCGGGACGCCCAGGCGTGGCTGACGCGCGCCGTGGTGCTGGGTGTCCGGGGTCACCATGCGGAGGCGGAGAAGAGCTGCGCGCCGCTGGACACGCTCGCGGGTGCACTCACCGCCGCCGTGTGTCGCGCGCAGGTGGACAGCGTCGCCGGACATTCGCGGCGAGCCTATGCGCGGCTCTCGGAGGCGATGTCTCGGCGCGGGGGGATGGGCAGTCCCGAGGAGCAGGCCTGGGCGCTGTCCACCCTGGGCGAGGCCGCTGCCCGCGCAGGGGATTCGGCACGGGCGGAGCTTCTCTACACACAGGCGCTCGCGGCCGACCCGGATGACGCCTACACCCGCGCGGCGCTCGCGGACCTGTTGCTGGACCTGAACCGACCGGGTGATGCGTCGCGGCTGATGAAGGACCACGCGACGGACGACGGACACCTCCTGCGCCGCGTGCTGGCGGAGACGGCCCTGGGTTCCGCGGAAGCTCCCGCGCTCGCCCAGGAGCTGGCGGAGCGGTATGCGGCCAGCCGCCTGCGCGGTGACACGCTGCACGCACGCGAAGAGGCCCGCTTCGCGCTGCACGTGGAGAAGGACGCGCGCAAGGCGCTGTCGCTCGCCCAGGCCAACTGGGAGGCGCAGCGAGAGCCCTGGGACGTGCGCGTGCTCCTCGAGTCCGCGCTTGCCGCCGGAGCACCCGCGGCGGCGCGCCCCGCCCTCACCTTCCTCGATGCCTCCTCCTGCGAGGACCCGGGACTGCTCGCGCTGGCCGAGCGGCTGAAGAAAGCCGCGCCATGAACAGCTCCCGCGAAGCGCCGAGCCTCCTCGCCCTGGCCGCACGGCCCAAGAAGACCGCGCCATGAACCGCTTCCTCGCCCTGCTCGTCCTGCTGCCCTCCATCGCCCTGGCCCACAAGCCCAGCGACAGCTACCTGCGCCTCGAACGCGCCGCGCACGGCTTCAACGGCAGGTGGGACGTGGCGCTCAGGGACCTGGACACGGTGCTGGGGCTCGACTCCAACGGAGACGGCGCGCTCGCCTGGGGCGAGGTGCGCACCCGCCAGGAGGACATCGTCCGTCATGTCCTGTCACGGCTGTCGCTGGGCACGGCCGGCACGCCCTGCCCTACCACCACCGAGGGAGACCTTCGAGTCGCGCGTCACTCCGACGGGGCCTATGCGGTGCTCGACTTCCGCGCGGCCTGCCCCGTCGAACCCTCGATGCTGACGCTCGACTACACCCTCCTGTTCGACCGCGACCCGCAGCACCGGGGCGTCGTCCAGGTCGCGGGTGAGCAGGGACAGGGCACGCTCATCCTGTCCGCGTCACGCCACGCGGTGGAGATTCCCCTCGCGCGGCTGTCCGCCTGGAGCCACTTCGGCGGAATGGTCCACTCCGGGGTCGAGCACATCTGGGCGGGCCTGGACCACCTGCTGTTCCTGCTGGCGCTGCTGCTGCCCTCCGTCCTGAGGCGCTCCGCGACGGGTGGATGGGAGCCCGTGGACAGGTTCGGCCCCGCGCTGCGCGACGTCGTGAAGGTGGTGTCGGCGTTCACCGTGGCCCACTCACTCACGTTGAGCGTCGCCGCGCTCGGGCTCGTGTCCCTGCCCTCCCGACTCGTCGAGTCCGCCATCGCGGTGAGCGTCATCCTCGCGGCGGCCAACAATGTCTTTCCTCGGGTTCGAGGCACCCGCTGGGCCGTGGCCTTCGCGCTGGGCCTGCTGCATGGCTTCGGCTTCGCGTCGGTGCTCGCCGACCTGGGCCTGCCCGCCGGGGGACTCGCCACGACGCTCCTGGGCTTCAACGTGGGCGTGGAGCTGGGACAGCTCGCCTGTGTCGCCGTCTTCCTCCCCGTCGCCTTCCTGCTGCGCGGCGCGTCCATGTATCGCCGCGCGATACTCGTCGGGGGCTCGGCGGCCATCGGCCTCATCGCCTGCGTGTGGTTCGCGGAGCGCGCGCTGGACCTGAGCGTCCTTCCGCTCTGACCCATCCAATCACGTCGCATCCCCGTATTGCATTCACCACCGGATGTCCGGCGCAGCCCCTGGCCCGTCGGTGGGATTTGCCCCCAACGTTGTGGAGACACGCATGCAAAGACGACAACTCGCGAGCGCACTGGCGCTCGCGGCGGCGCTGCTCGTACCGACCGCCCACGCCTCCAGTCATCGTGAAGCCCCCTTCATCACCCGGATACCCAAGGTCGACGCCACCGATTTCTACATGTTCCGCAGCTATGAGCCGGGTCGTGGGGACTTCGTCACGCTCATCGCCAACTACCTGCCCCTGCAGGACGCGTACGGCGGCCCCAACTACTTCTCGTTGGACCCGGATGCCCTCTACGAAATCCTCGTCGACAACAACGGGGATGCCATCGAGGACATCACCTTCCAGTTCCGGTTCACCAACAACCTGAACGGCCCCAATGGCATCACGCTGAACGTGGGCAACAACGGCAGCACGAAGAGCGTGTCGGTGCCCTTCACCAACGTGGGCGCCATCACCACCGCGGACCGGAGCGCGCAGAACGTCCAGGAGAACTACACCGTCAAGGTCGTCCGAGGCCCTCGCCGCGCGGCGGCCGGACAGGACGTGACGAACACCGCCGGCCACACCGCCCTCTTCCCGAAGCCGGCGGACTACGTGGGCACCAAGTCCCTGGGCAACGCCGCCACGTACGAGACCTACGCCCGCCAGCACATCCACAACGTCAACATCCCGGGTTGCACGGGCACCGCGAAACTGTTCGTGGGCCAGCGTCGCGAGCCCTTCGCGGTGAACCTGGGCCCCGTGTTCGACCTGGTGAACGCGCCCGCCTCGGTCATCACCAACCCGAACGCACGCAACGCCGTCCCCAACCCGCTGGCGAAGAAGAACATCACCACGCTGGCGCTCGAGGTCCCCATCTCCTGCCTCAAGGCGGGCACCCAGGACGTCATCGGCGGATGGACGGCGGCCAGCGTCCGTCAGGCCCGCGCCATCAACCCCACCGCATCGTACACCGCGCCCTCGCGTGAGGGTGGCGCGTGGACGCAGGTGAGCCGCCTCGGCATGCCGCTGGTCAACGAGGTGGTCATCGGAATCAAGGACAAGGACCGCTTCAACGCCAGCGAGCCGAAGGACGACGCCCAGTTCGCCGACTACGTCACCCACCCCACGCTGCCCGCCATCCTGGAGAAGCTCTTCGGCGAAGAGGGCGTGAAGGCTCCCACCGTCTTCCCTCGCGCGGACCTGGTGGCCGCCTTCCTCACGGGCGTGACCAGCGTCAACGCGAACGGCTCCACCGCGGAGATGCAGCGCCTCAACACTGCCCTGCCCGCCACGGCGACGGCGAACCAGAACAACCTGGGCGCCGCCGCCTGCTTCGTCAATGGTCAGCTCACCCTGGCCAATCCAGGGTGTGACCCGGCGGGCTTCCCCAATGGTCGCCGGCCCGGCGATGACGTGGTGGACGTGGCGCTGCGCGTGTCCATGGGCTACCTGCTCGCGAACGACACGCAGGCCCCCTCGCGCAACCTCCCGTTCCATGACGCCGTGCTCCAGGATGCCTCGCAGTTCGACGCCGTCTTCCCCTATCTCACCACGCCGCAGGCGGGTGCCAACGGCGACGGGACGTGAGCCCATGAGCACGCTCCGAGCAATGAGCTGTGTGCTGCTCCTGGGGGCCGCGCTGGCCTACACGGGATGCAGCGACGACGACGATGACCGCTCCCCGTTTCCGCCTCACCCCGACGCAGGCGCGGATGCGGGGACGGACGCGGGCGCGGATGCGGGGACTGACGCGGGCGTGGAGTTCACCGCCTTCGTGAGGGACCTGGTCCTCAACGAGACCTCGGACACCACGACGCCCGTGAAGCTCGACGACAAGAACTTCGTGGACAACGCGCCCACCGACGCGTTCGCCCCGGCGTTCTTCCAGCACTAATCGCACACACACCACCGCAACTGAAAGTGCCTGGGTCGCGGACACTCCCCTGTGTGTCCGCGACCCTTTCTCGTTTCATTGCGACCCCTGAGAAATGCGAGACATTTCCTGAAGGGGCCTATCGACTCCGCGTCACCATTCTGTTTCATTACGACTCATTTCAACACATCCGGATGACTATCCAGACGGGGGAATTCCAGGGCAATAGATGAATCCGCAGGTGCCCACCACGGCACGACGCCCTGTGAGCCTCACGTCATGAACACCCCCAGCGAGCACACCAAGGATGGCGTGAGCTACCCGCTGGAAGTCCACCTGGTGCACACCGACGCCCAGGGAACTCCGAAGGTGGTCGTGGGCGTGCTCATCGAGGAGGGCTTCGTGAACGCGGCGCTGTTCACCGCCTTCCGACACCTGCCCCGACACGAGGGGGAGGAGAGCGCGCCGGCCGGTGCGCTCGTCAACGCCACCGCGCTCCTGCCCTCCAACCGGGCGTTCTTCCAGTACGCGGGTTCGCTCACCACGCCCCCCTGCAGCGAGGGACTCCAGTGGTTCGTGATGAAGCACCCCATCCAGATGTCCGACGCGCAGATTGGCGCGTTCGAGCGCCTGCCGCACATCAACCCGAACAACCGCCCCGTGCAGCCGCTGAATGGCCGCACCGTCGGCGCGCAGTCCGGCCACTAGCCGCGGGGGATTGAGGAGGCCGGGACCCATGACGAGCCACATGGGTCCCTTGGAGCTGCCCGAAGGGTCAGAGGCGTATCAGCGTGACGGGCTTCCTGCCCTCGACAAGGCCCTTCTGCTTGCCCACCTCGGCGACCCTCCAGCGGACAGAGCCCCAGACGATCAGCTCGTCTACCTTGAGCGTCAAGGGCAACGGGGTGTCTATCTTGTGATTCGTGTGAAGGTCATTCAGCATGCCCTTGAGCGCGCCCCCCCTGGGGATGCCCGGGAAGTGCAGGAAGTGGAAGGGCTCACGCTCCGGGGCCTTGAGTACCCTCGCGGACACCACCTGGAGATTCGCCACATCACAATCACTCACGCGCGCGGCGGCCGTCACGCATTCGACATGGGCCATGGGGAAGGTCGCATTCGCCGCGACCCATTGCCAGAACGGGACGTGTTCGCGCACGTCGTCCCGCCAGACCTCGGCCACACGATCAAAAGGAGAGGATGCGCTGGCGGAAGCGCCCGACGACGAGGCCGACGCTTTCGGTCCCGGTGCCTTGGATGGCTCCAGGGAGGCGCAGAGACGGGAGATGCACTCGTCCGGCAACTGCTCCCAGGGAGTGTGATTGGCACACAGCCAGAGGAGGTCTCGCACCATGTTGGGCCCGGTCAGGTCGAGCGTGGAGCCCGTGGTGTGGTCCATCCAATAGCCCGCGAGCCGATGGTCGGGATCGAGCGCGAACGCCTCCCGTGGGGCCCTCCCCCCAATGATTCGATAGGCCAGACGAATGGTCTGTCGCATGGCATCGATGAGCAGACTGCGGGGAGCCGCCGCCACGATGCAGTTGCTGAGATAGAGGCTCTTGCCGGCGTAGGCCGGGGTCGTGGCGATCCGCTCGCGGCCGGGCCACCTGGCGGCGGACGCCGCGCCCTCGCGGTCCGGGGTGATTCCCACCAGGGCGCACGCGGGATCGACCTCGAGTCTTCCGAACGCGGAGAGCAGGTCGATGTCGACATCCATGTAGACCCCGCCGTAGTTGTAGAGCACCTCGTAGCGGAGGATGTCGGACGCCGAGGCCGCGAACATTCCGCGCAGGGTCAGCTCCTGGTCATAGGCATCCATGTTGAGGAAGTGCATGCCCGTCAGGAACTCGTGTGAGCGGAGGTTGCAGAGTCTGAATCGCCCGGGGTGCGCGCGCTCCAGCGCACGCAGGGGCTCCAGGTCATCGGCCGCTTCGTCGATGAGGTCCCTGGCCAGGGCGAGCTTCTCGTCCGGAGCCATCCCTTTCGAGAGGACTCGCAGGTTGTGCAGGTCACGCCCAGGGCGGACCGTCCCACGCACGTGCAGGGGGTCGTGCGCGGCACTGAGATCGTATTGCGCGCGCGCCTTGGGGTATTTCTTGAGAATCTTGCGCACGTGCATGTTGAAGACGTGCGCGTCATCCCACCAGATCCACACCTGATGGTCTGGCGTGGCCTGGGTCTTCTCCAGCCAGCTCGTGATTCCCTTGAGGGTCTTCGTCGCCGCGATAGAGCCTCCGCCGGCCCAGGTCCCGTGGATGATATTGGGAATGAGGCTGAGCCCGGGCCTCGCCAGCACGGAGGGGGGAGGACCCGAAGGACCTGAAGGACCCGGAGGTTTCGGCGAGGCGAAGGGAATGGGCAGCACGAGGGGAGGCGGACCGGCACGCCTGGGCCCGACGGGGGGCGGTGGTGGCCCCCCATCGTCCTCCGCATCTATCCGTTTCGCCTCGCGCTCGATGCGCGTCCTGTAATCAGGATCCTCGACGAGCGGCTCTCCGCACCCGCACTTCGTGCCGATATTGCTCGACGTATAACTGCTCTCACAGTTCGCGCAGTACGCCGACATCGCCTCCTTGCACCCGGAACACTGGAGGACGGGATTGTGCCTGCTGGTGTTCCGACCACAGTTGCGACAATGGTAGCCACTCATGTGTCAGACGATTGCAAGTCGGACGCCAGGACACTGAATAAGAGGGAAGTCGAGCCTCCGGGGCGACAGCGCATGAGGCTCGCGCGAAGCCGCGTCCTCACGGAACGAAGCGGCGTCTCGTGGGAACGCGCTGGCGCCCCCTCGGTATTCAGGCGAGCGGCTCGGGCGCCTGTCTTGATTCAGTGACAAATCCCAGCGCGGACTCACGCGCCGTGGCGCGCGCATATAAAAATCGCGTAAGACGGAAATAACATGTGAGCCCATCGCTCACGGCATTGTCGGTGTCAGGGACAACCAGCAAGATGCCGCGGCCTCTGCGGCCCCCTGTCTCGTCGTGCCCCCCCAAGGAGAAGTCCGAATGACACCCTCGAAGCCACAACCCACCCGGGTCTCGCGACAGCCACGCGTCCACGCGCTGGCGCTGCTCGCGACCGTCCTGCTCGCGCTCCCCACCGCCGCGCGCGCCCAGACGACGTACACCCTGTTCGCCCCCGCCTCCGCGCCCGCCGTCCCCTCCGTCACCAATGACTTCGCCGCCGTGGAGCTCGGCGTGAAGTTCCAGTCAGACATCGAGGGAGACATCCTCGGCATCCGCTTCTACAAGGGCGCCGCCAACACCGGCACCCACGTGGGCAGCCTCTGGAGCGCCAACGGGCAGCGCCTGGCCTTCGCCACCTTCACCGCCGAGACGGCCACGGGCTGGCAGCAGGTGACGTTCTCCACGCCCGTCGCCATCGCCGCCAGCACCACCTACATCGCCTCGTACCACGCGCCCGGCGGAGCCTACGGCTTCACCAGCGGAGGCCTGGCGTCGGCCGTGGACTCCCCTCCTCTGCACGCGCTCGCGAGCGGCACCAGCGGCGGCAACGGCGTCTACACCTACGGCGCCGCGGGCTCCTTCCCCGTCAACAGCTTCGGCAACTCCAACTACTGGGTGGACGTCGTCTTCCAGGCCACCGGCGCTCAGCCCCCGACGCAGCCCCCGGGCAACACCTTCCGCCTCTTCGCCGCCACGGCCACCCCCGGCACCGCCACCGCCAATGACACCGCCGCCATCGAAGTGGGCGTGAAGTTCCGCGCGGACGTGGACGGACAGGTGAAGGGCGTGCGCTTCTACAAGGGCAGCGGCAACAACGGCACCCACGTGGGCAACCTGTGGAGCGCCGCCGGCGCGCCCCTGGCCTCCGCCACCTTCATCAACGAGACGGCCGCGGGCTGGCAGGAGGTGACGTTCTCCTCCCCCGTCGCCATCACCGCCGGCACCACCTACGTGGCGTCGTACTTCGCGCCGCTCGGTGGCTACTCGTTCGACAACAACGGCCTCACCGCCGGCGTGGACGCCCCTCCGCTGCACGCCCTGCCCGGCGCCACGACGGCCGGCGGCAACGGCGTCTTCGTCTATGGCTCCACGTCCACGTTCCCCAACGGCAGCTACCAGAACTCCAACTACTGGGTGGACGTCGTCTTCGAGTCCAACGGGCCGCCGCCCCGTCCGGGCGTCCACGGCGCGGGCCCGGTGCTCGTGGCCACCTCCCCCGGCAACCCCTTCACCGACTACCTGCGCGAAATCCTGGAGGCCGAGGGCATCGCCGCCTTCGCCACCACCGATGCCGGCAACATCGGCGTCTCCGTCTCCCTCAATGACTACAAGGTACTCGTGCTCGGCGAGCAGACGCTGAGCGCGGCCCAGGTGACGCTCGTCACCAACTGGGTCACCGCCGGTGGCAGCCTCGTCGCCCTGCGGCCCGCGGCGAACCTCCAGTCCCTGCTTGGCCTCAATGCCTCTCAAGGCACGCAGGCCAATGGCTACATCCTGGTCAACGCCACCCAGGCGCCGGGCACGGGCATCACCGCGGAGACGATGCAGTACCACGGCCTCGCCGACCTGCGGACCGTGGTGGCTGGCACGCGCACCGTCGCCACGCTGTACGCGGATGCCACCAACGCGACGGCGTACACCGCCGTCAGCCAGCGCACCGTGGGCACCGGCACCGCCACCGCCTTCATGTATGACCTGGCGAAGTCCGTCATCTACACCCGCCAGGGCAACCCCGCCTGGCAGGGACAGAACCGGGACGGCTCCTCCATTGGTCCGGGCGCGCGCGCCAGCGACATGTTCTACGGCAACGCGTCCTTCGACCCGCAGCTGGACTGGGTAAACCTGGGCAAGGTCCAGATTCCCCAGGCGGACGAGCAGCAGCGCCTGCTCGCCAACGTGCTGCACCAGACGAGCACCACGCCGCTGCCGCGCCTCTGGTACTTCCCTCGCTCCAAGAAGGCCGTCGTGGTGATGACGGGCGACGGACACCCGGGCGGCGCCTCCACCCAGCGCTGGAACCAGTACCTCGCCGACAGCACGTCCGGGTGCAGCGTGGACGACTGGGAGTGCATCCGCGGCACCATCTACGACTACGTGGGCGGACTGAGCGCCACCCAGGCCAACGGCTACGTGGCGCAGGGCTTCGAGTACGCACTGCACATCAACACCGGCTGCGCGGACTACACGGCCAACACCCTGAACCCGAACTTCTTCACCCCGCAGCTGGCGAGCTTCGCGTCCGCCTTCCCCGCCGTCCCCGCGCCCGTCACCAATCGCACGCACTGCATCGCGTTCAGCGACTGGTCCACCCAGCCCAAGGTGTCGCGCCTGCACGGCATCCGCATGGACACCAACTACTACTACTGGCCGGAATACTGGGTGCAGGACCGCCCGGGCATGTTCACCGGCTCCGGCCTGGCCATGCGCTTCGCGGACCTGGACGGCACCCCGCTGGACGTCTACCAGCTCGCCACGCAGATGACGGACGAGTCCGGTCAGTCCTATCCGCTGCACATCGACACGCTGCTGGCCAACGCGCTGGGCACCAAGGGCTACTACGGCGCCTTCAACGCCAACATGCACGTCGACTCGCAGCCGTCGGCCGGCTCCTCCGGCTCGGCCGCCATCATCGCGTCCGCGAAGCGTGACGGCGTTCCGGTCATCACCGCGAAGCAGCTGCTGGAGTGGCTCGATGCCCGCGAGGCCACCCAGGTGTCCTCCCTGGCCTTCACCGGCACGGTGCTCACCTTCAACGTGACGAGCCCCGCGCGCAACCTGTCCCTCATGGTCCCCACCCGCACCACGACGGGCCGCACGCTGCTGTCCGTCACCCGCGCGGGCTCCGCCGTGACGACGGTGACGCGCACCATCAAGGGCGTGGACTTCGCCTTCGTCGACGGCGCCCTGGCCGGCACCTACACCGCCACCTACAACTGAGTCACTCGCGCCCCCACAAGGCGCGTCATCGTGCGGGGCCCGACGCAGTGCATGCGCGTCGGGCCCCGTTTCATTTCACCTCCGATGAAACCTGGGAGGTCCTGCCTTTGACATGGGGTGCCTTGTGTCGGATGGCCCGCAGCCTCTATGACGCGCCACCGGTCAGGCGCCCTGCTGGCCGCCCCCGAACAAGGACCCCACGCCCCATGCTCAAGAAGATTCTCATTGGCCTCGCCGCCCTGCTGCTCATCCTGGCGGGCATCATCGCCACGCGTCCCTCGGAGTTCACCGTGCAGCGCACGGCGACGCTGCCGGCGAGCCCGGACATCGCCTTCGCGCAGGTGAATGACTTCCACCTGTGGGCCGCGTGGTCTCCGTGGGAGCGGTTGGACCCGAACATGACGCGGACGCACTCCGGCGCGGCGTCGGGCGTTGGCGCCGTCTATGGGTGGACGGGCAATGACGACGTGGGCGAGGGTCGGATGACCATCGAGGAGAGCAAGCCCAACGAACTGGCCCGCATCAAGCTGGAGTTCATCAAGCCCTTCGCCGCCACCAGCATCACCACCTTCGCCTTCAAGCCCGTGGAGGGCGGCACCGAGGTCGTCTGGAGCATGACGGGCACCAACGGCTTCATCGCCAAGGCGATGTGCATGGTCATGGACATGGACGCGATGGTGGGCAAGGACTTCGAGTCGGGCTTCGCGAATCTCAAGACGGTGGTGGAGGCGGAGACGAAGAAGCGCGCCGAGGCCGAGGCCGCGCGCGTGGCCGCCGCGAAGGCGGAGGCGGAGAAGGCCGCCGCCGAGCTCGCCGCCGCCGCCGCGGGCACGCAGCCGGTCGTCGCGCAGCCCACGCCGTAGTCGCCTCCCAGCACGACGCCGTCTTCCCGACGCCCCTGTGTCGTGGTCCCCTCGGGTCCACGCGCGGGGGCGTCCTCGCGTGGGCCGCATGCAGTGTCGACCGCTGACACCTCCGAGGACCCGACCTGGCGGGTGGTGAACGCTCGCGCCCTTCGATGGAGCCTCTCTTTCCCTGGCACACGACGGCGGGCGTAGACCGCGAGCGCGCCAGTTCCCGGCGCGTTTCCTTCCCCTGGGAGCCCTCATGCCGCCGCGCAAGACTCCGTCGAAGCCGAACCCTCCGCCCCCCAGCAAGAACGAGCAACTGGAGGCATACCGCGCACGCCAGGAAGACACGGTGCTGACGACGGACCAGGGCATCCGCATCTCGGACACGGACAACTCGCTGAAGGCGGGCCTGCGCGGCCCCACGCTCCTGGAGGACTTCCACTTCCGCGAGAAGATGACCCGCTTCGACCACGAGCGAATCCCCGAGCGCGCCGTCCACGCGCGCGGCGCGGGCGCCCATGGCTACTTCCAGGTCTACGAATCCCTGGAGCGCTACACCCAGGCGCGCTTCCTCACCGACCCCAGCCTGCGCACGCCCGTCTTCGTGCGCTTCTCCACCGTGGGAGGCTCACGCGGCTCGGCGGACACCGTGCGCGACGTGCGCGGCTTCGCCACCAAGTTCTACACGCCCGAGGGCAACTACGACCTGGTGGGCAACAACATGCCCGTCTTCTTCATCCAGGACGGCATCAAGTTCCCCGACTTCGTCCATTCGGTAAAGCCGGAGCCGCACAACGAGATTCCGCAGGCGTCTTCGGCGCACGACTCGCTGTGGGACTTCGTCTCGTTGGTGCCGGAGACGGCGCACATGGTGATGTGGCTCATGTCGGACCGGGCCATTCCGCGCAGCTTCCGGCACATGGAAGGCTTTGGCGTCCACACCTACCGGCTGGTCAACGCCAAGGGCAAGGCCACGCTGGTGAAGTTCCATTGGAAACCCGTGCTGGGCACGCACTCGCTCGTCTGGGACGAGGCGCAGAAGGTGTCCGGCAAGGACCCGGATTTCCACCGCCGAGACTTGTGGGATGCGATTGAGCAGGGGAACTTCCCCGAGTACGAGCTGGGCATCCAACTGGTTCCGGAAGGCGACGAGCTGAAGTATGGCTTTGACCTGCTGGACGCGACGAAGCTCCTGCCCGAGGAGCTGGTGCCCGTGCAGAAGGTCGGCAAGCTGGTGCTGGACCGAAACCCGGACAACTTCTTCGCGGAGACGGAGCAGGTGGCCTTCTGCGTGGCCAACATCGTCCCGGGCATCGACTTCACCAATGACCCGCTGCTCCAGGCGCGAATCTTCTCCTACCTGGACACGCAGTTGACGCGCCTGGGCGGTCCCAACTTCGCGGAGCTGCCCATCAACAAGCCCGTCTGCCCGGTGAACAACCACCAGCAGGATGGCTTCGGCCGGCAGACCATCAACACCAGCCGGGCCAACTACCACCCCAACTCCCTGGGCGGCGGCTGCCCGATGCTGGCCGACCCCAAGTCGGCGTTCGTCCACCGGCAGGAGCGCGTGGAGGGGCACAAGATTCGCGCGCGCAGCGGCAGCTTCGGGGACCACTTCAGCCAGGCCACGCTCTTCTTCAACAGCCTGTCGAAGCCGGAGCGCGAGCACCTTGTCTCCGCGCTCGAGTTCGAGGTGAGCAAGGTGGAGCGCGCGGAGATTCGCGAGCGCGTGGTGAACCAGATTCTGGTGAACATCGACCGGCAGATGGCCGAGCGGGTGGCTCGCGCGGTGGGTGTCGCCCCACCGAAGCCACCCAAGGCCTCGGACGCGTCGGCGGGCAAGCCCGCGCCCAGGCTGAAGGCGTCCCCGGCGCTCAGCATGGAGAACACGCCGCACGACTCCATCAAGACGCGCAAGGTGGCGGTGCTCGTCGCGGATGGCTTCGCGGGCAAGGAGCTGTCCCAGGTGCGCAAGACGCTGGAGGGGCTGGGCGCCCTGGTCGAAATCGTGGGCCCCACGCTCGCCCCGGTCTCCAGCGCGGACGGGAGCAAGGAGACGCCGGTGAAGACGTTCCAGAACACGTCGTCCGTGCTCTTCGACGCCGTCTATGTCCCCGGCGGAGACAAGAGCGTGACGGCGCTGAAGAAGCTGCCGCTCGCGGTGGACTTCGTGCGCGAGGCCTACGTCCACTGCAAGGCGCTGGCGCTGTCCGGCGCGGCCACCACGCTGCTGGACGCGGCGGGTTTGTCGCAGCCCATGGCCAAGGGGCTGGATGACTCGATGGGCGTCGTGCGCAGCGCCAGGAACGAGACGCGAGGCTTCGGGCAGATGTTCGCCAAGGCCATCGCCGCGCACCGGCACTGGGTGCGCGAGGCGCCGCCCCCGGCGTAGCGTCAGCCGGGCGTGCGTCCCACGAAGAGGCCCAGCGCGAAGGCCGCCCCCATGAGGAGCAACACCAGAATCATGGGGACGCCACCTCGCGACTGGGCCTTCACGGCCATCGCCGCCTGTCCCGCGCTGGCCTGCTCCTCGGGGACGATGAGGCGGACCTTCATGACCGCCTTGACGAGCACGTCCTCCACGTCATGGAGGAAGCGCTCGTACTCCTCGGGCGCAAGCTCCAGGGGCTCGCCGTGGTGGGACTCGTAGCGCTTCGCCACGCCCTCGAAGCTGCGCAGCTGGGCCTCGCGCTTCGACACGTCCACCCAGCCGCACACGACGGACGGGCCGGAGCCCTTGCGCGGAACCAGGGAGATGGACTGGCGGGCCAGCTTGCCGCCCGCGGTGCTCGGGCCCTCGGGGTCGTCGATGCGCAGCACGCGGTGCGGCCCGCGCCCATACATCTTCTTCGCCAGGGCGTCGCGCAGCTGCTCCGCGAGCAGGGCGGAGTGGTTGGCGAACATCGTCCGCAGCGCGGGGCCCTCCTCCGCGGCGGCGACCACCTTGCCAGCGGCGGGTTCCAGCGGACTGAGGCGCACCACGCCCGCCGTGAGGCCCTGTGAGGGCGGCTTTTCGCCCCCCTTCGACAGCCAGCCCGTTGCCTTCGCGGCGGGGGGAGGCTTTGACGGCGAGGCCCTGAGCATCGGAGGCGCGGGTGGGCGCAGCTCCGTGGCGGGAGCCGCCGGGGATCCACTTCCTCGAATCTCGGTGGCGAAGGGCGGCAGCGCATCGTCGCCCCGACCCTCGCCCGTGGTGAAGAGCTGATATTCCTCGTCGCTGCCGCCATGCACGCCCGTGGCAGAGGTGTCCTCGTCGTCGTCCGCAGCGGAGACCTCGGGTCCCCGTCCGCGCGCGCCCGTGGCGCTCCGCCCGGCGCCTCGCGCTTCGGTGAGGATGGCCTCCTGGCCTCGGCCACCGCCCCGTGCGTCCGACGCGCCACTTGCCGCGCCCCTGCCGGTTCCTCGCGCTTCGGTGAGGATGGCCTCCTGGCCTCGGCCACCCCGCGCCTCCGACGCACCGCCCGCCTGCGCCCGGCTTCCCGCACGTGCCTCCGTGAGGATGGCTTCCTGGCCTCGGCCCGCCCCTCGCGCTTCCGTCTGGATGACTTCCTGGCCTCGACCACCCGCGCGTGGCTCGGAGGGGCGCGCTCCCGTAGTACGGCCACCGCGAGCCTCCGCGGCCTGGCCCTTGCGCACGTCGGTGATGATTTCTTCCTGCGCGTCGAGGGGGCCGATGCGCGTCTCGGGATGGGGCGGCTCCGGGGGCGCCAGACGCGTCTCCTCCGGGCGGTAGGACGACGGGATGTCCCGCGTCGCGTCCTCATCCTCCTCGGGCGCGATGCGCGTCTCCTCGCTCCGGCCGGGCCCACCGCCCCGCCTCTGTCCGTTCGCCATGGCCACTCCTCGTCCCGCCGAGGATAGCCCGGCCCGCGCCCGTTGGGTCAGCGCACGACGCGAACCCGCAACGTCCTCGCGTCCGAGCGGCCCCGGTCATCCACCGCCCGTACCACGTACGTCCCTGGTTTCGCGTCCCACTGAAGTGGCTCACCCCGCGAGGCCGTGCCCACCAGCTGCTCATCCACGAACCAGAACACCCGCCGCACGTCCGCGTCCGTCACGGCCGACAGCGGCACTGCGCGCGAGGACTCCGACGACGCCCGCAGGTTGTAGTCCACGCCTTCCTCGGGCGTGGTGATGCGCGGCGCGGTGCCCGTGCTGGCGCTGCGCTCCAGGCCACAGTCCTCGCCCTCCGGAGGCGGCACGCGCCGGGGCAGGCCCGCCTTCTGGAACAGCCGCAGCAGGTCCGACGGCCAGAACTCGAACACCTCCGCGCGGGTGGAGGGCCCCGGTCCACACGCCCTCAGCCCCGAGCGAGCGTCCACCCACACCTCGCGGTGTACGTCACAGGTGTGGATGGGCGAGGTGCCCGGGATGAACCACGTGTCCACCTTGCGCGAGCAGTGCGGCCCCGGCAGCCCCCCGGACAGCGCGCACACGCGCACGCGGCTCACGCCCTCCGGAGGCGTCTGGAGCACGCGGCGCACATCCGCGTCGCGCGAGCGCACCGAGTCCACCAGCTCGAACATCAGCGGCGCGGCGGCCGTCTGTCCCACGAAGGCCGGGTTGGGCTGCCCGTCGAAGTTCCCCACCCACACCGCCACGACGTAGGGCCCCACCACGCCCACGCTCCACGCGTCCCGGAACCCGGTGGACGTCCCCGTCTTCCACGCCACGGGCACCGTGTCGCGCGTCCACTCCGAGCGAAAGGACTGTGAGGGCCGATTCGCCGTGGCCAGGGACTCCAGCACCAGGAAGCTGGCCTCCGGGCTCAGCAGCTTCACGCCCTCTTCCACGGGAGCGTCCACCGTCCAGCGCAGCGGGCGCAGGTGGCCGCCGTGGCCCAGCATCGCGTACAGCTCCACCAGCTCCGCCATGGTGACTTCGGCGGAGCCCAGCGCCAGGGAGAGGCCGTAGTGCTGCTCGTCGCGCAGGCCCGTCACGCCCGCCTTGCGCAAGAAGCCATGCAGGCCCGGGGCGCGCAGCTGCTTCGTCAGCGCCACCGCCGGAACGTTGCGGCTGCGCACCAGCGCCTCCACCGCCGGGAGCGGTCCCGCGAACTCCCCGTCGAAGTTCTCCGGGTCATACCCCCGGAAGCCCAGCGGCGAGTCCTTCAACATGGTGCGTGGGTGCAGCAGGCCCTCGTCGAAGGCCAGCCCGTAGATGAACGGCTTGAGCGCGGAGCCCGGCGAGCGCTTCGCGTGCGTGCCATCCACCTGCCCCTCGATGCGCGCGTCGAAGAAGTCCGCCGAGCCCACCGCCGCGCGCACCTCCATCGACCGCCAGTCCACCAGCATCGCCACCGCGTTGCGGATGCCCATGTCGCGCCGGCGCTCCACGTACTGCCGGACGTGGCGCTCCAGCAACCGTTGCAGGGGCAAATCCAACGTGCTCGTCAGGCTCGTGCCCACGGGGGCCCGCCGCAGCACGCTGCCCACGAAGTGCGGAGCGAGGAAGGGCAGGTCCTCCGGCTGGTGCACCGGGAGCGGCTGGGCCAACAGCGGCCGGCGCTCCGTGTCCTCGGGGTGCTCCACCCGCCAGCGCTCGAAGAGGCGCAGCCGCGCGGCCGTCAGCGCTCCCGAGTCCCGACCCGGGTCCCTGCGCGCGGGGCTCTGCGGAATGACAGCCAGGGTGAGCGACTCGCCCAGGGTCAGCCGGGCCACGTCCCGGCCGAAGTACACGAGGCTGGCCGCGCCCACGCCCTCCACGTTGCGGCCATAGGGCGCCAGGTTGAGGTACGCCTCCAGCAGTTCGTCCTTGGACCAGGTGCATTCCAACTGAAGTGCCCGCAGCATCTGCATGACCTTGCCGCCGGGCGTGCGCGACTCGATGCCATAGCGGATGCGCGCCAGCTGCATGGTGAGCGTGGAGCCGCCCATGCGCCGCCCGCCCGTCAGGTACGTGCTCCACACCGCGCGCCCCAGGGCCACGGGGTTGATGCCCGGGTGCGAGCGGAAGTGCTGGTCCTCGTGGAGCAGCGTGGCCTCCACGAGCGTCGCGGGGATGCGCTCCAGCGGCACCCACAGCCGGTACTTCTCGTCGGGCGACAGGGTGAGGCGCAAGAGCCGGCCTTCGTGGTCGAACACCGCCTGCGAGAAGCCCAGCCCCTCGCGCAGCGGCGGCCGGGGCACCGCGACGTACAGCGCCGCGAGCCCCAGCACCACCCCCAGCAGCTTGCGCCACCCCCGTCGAATCACGGCGCCGTCACCGTCACCTGCGACGCCACCGAGCGAGCTTTGACGCTCCGGTCATACATGCCCTCGGCGAAGGCCGGAGGCATCACGAAGCGGCCCGCGTTGGTTGCCTTGATGCGGTAGATGAACTCCGTGACGGTGGTGCCCGCCGTGCCGTAGAGCACCACTCGGTCCTCGCGCACGTCCACATACTCGGGGCTGAAGCTGGAGCGATCGCTGCCCACCGGCGGCAGCCACCCACCGGCCACGGGCGCGGGCTCCGGCTCCCGGTAGGAGTTGTCCTGCGACTCGTCCTCGGACCCGCCACCCTCGTAGGACTCGTCCCCTTCGGAGGAGCTGTCACCCTCGCCATATTCGGAGTCGCCCTCCGACTCCGACTCGGGCTCGGCCTCGGGTTCGGGCTCGGGAGGCGCGGGCCGCTCCAGCACCACCTCGAAGCCTCCTGGCAGCAGGTCGGTGATGGCGATGTGCGACGTGTTGCCCTGCAGCCCGCGAAGCTTGAGGTGCACCTCCACCTCGCCGCCCAGCGGGACGTCCGTCACCACCTTGCCGTCCAGGCTCCTCAGCTCGCGCTGCACCTCCAGCTTCTCGATGATGGGCGCCGTGGGCACCTGCGCGTCGTAGCCCGCCTGCGTCACCTGGAAGAACAGCGGCGCGCTCGCCCCGCTCTTCACCCGGACGGAGGTGGCCTGCTCGGAGAAGGCGACCTTGGGGAAGAGTCCCTCTGGCACCGTCAGCGGACGCAAGGTGTCCGCCACCTTCTCCAGCAGGGCCACGCCCGCGCGCGACGGAGTGCCCTGCTCACCCAGCGCCTTCGCGTAGGCCTCCAGGCCGAGGATGGCGTACGCGGAGGACAGCGTGTTGAAGCGCTCCTCTCCGAGCGGCTTCGCCAGCGACACCAGCATCGCCCCGGTGATGCTGGGGAGCCGCTCGGGGAAGTGGCGCGATATCAGGTAGAGCACCTGCGCGTCGTAGACGAGCCCGTCGTAGAGCGCCGCGTAGTCGTTCTCCTGGGGCGCGCCGATGAGCACCTTCTTCATCGCGCGTGTGGCTTCCTTCTCCTGCTTGAGCAGCTTGTACGTCGCGCCGACATACGCCGCCGTCAAGTCCACCGGCCACGCCTCCGCGGCGTTCGCATCCAGCCACTCGCGCAGGACATTCACCGCCGAGCCCTGCACCTTGCCGTTGCGGGTGAGCACGTACTGCGCATAGGCCACGTTGCGCGCCTGGGTGAGGTCCTGCGGCTCGCGCTCCGCCAGCGTGCCCAGCCACGTGAGGCCCCGGTTCATCATGTCGGCGGGTACCGCGAAGCCGCGCTCCTTCGCCTCGGTGAGGAAGTGCAGCGCGTAGATGCTCGGCAGCACGGGCGCATACGAGTTGGCGGCCCACAAGCCGAAGGCGCCCTCGTCGTTCTGCCGGGTGCGCAGCGTGTGGAGCGCGGCGGCGAAGCTGGCATCGGCCACCTGCGGCCCCTGGCCCAAGAGCTCGCGGCGTCCCTTCAACGTCACCGCCGGGAAGGCGCGGCTGACGAGCTGCTCGGTGCAACCGTAGGGATACTTCTCCAGGTACGCGGACAGGCCGCGCGCCAGGCCCAGCGGCATGGGGGACGCGCTCACCTCCAGCGTGCGGAAGGCGCCGTGCATCTTCCGGGGCACCGCGAGGTCCGCCTCGCCGTCCTTCATGTAGCCGCCCTTCACGGACGTCAGGTAGGGCACGGCCGGACGGACGCTCAGGTCCACGGACTGCCGCCCCTTCTCCTTGCCCAGCGACGAGGTGAAGGTCAGCGTCCCCGAGCCGAGGACGGACTTCGCGCGCACCCGGAACGTGGTGCTCCCTTCGCGGCCCTCATCGATTTTCAGCGTGCGCCGGGCCTCGTCCAGCACCTCCAGGTGCTCGGAGGTCTTCAGCTCCAGCGTCACCTCGCTCCCCTTGCCGGCGCCCTCCACGCTGTTGGCCACCGCCACGCCCACGTTGAACTCGTCCCCGGGGGCGACGAAGGTGGGCACGCTGGGGGTGATGACGAAGGGGCCCCGGATGACGGCGCGGCGCGTGGAAGCGCCCACGGACTCCTGGCCCACGGCGACCGCCATCACCCGCAGCTCCCCGTTGAAGCTGTCCGGCACGGGGTAGACGAGCTCGCGCTCCGTCTCGTCGATGTCGACGACGCCGGACCAGTACGCCACCGGCTTGTCCCGCTTGCGCTTGAAGGGGTTGAGGTTCTTGCCGATGGCCGCCATGCCCTCGTCGTCGCCACCCATGGAGGACACGGCCTTCGACACGGAGAACTCTGGCAAGAGCAGGTCCAGAATCTGACCCGTGCGCACCTCCAGCGCGCGCTTCTTGAAGAAGTGCGCCAGCGGGTCCGGCGTCGAATAGCTCGCCACCTGGAGGATGCCCTCGTCCACCGCGTACACGACGGCGCGGCCCGGCCGGTTGCCCTTGTAGCGGATGCGGTAGGGCTCTCCCGGACGCCCCTTCTCCGCGCTGGTCAGCGTCACCTGCAGGACGCGGCTGTCCTTGCTCACGGAGAACGGCACCACGCCGTAGCTCAGCGGACTCATGAAGATTTCCTGCGAGTCCATGGCGCGCACGAAGGTGACGTTGACGTACCCGTTGCCCTCCAGGCCCGGCGGGAGGCGAATCTTCTGCACGGTGCTGGTGGCGTCCGCCTTGAACCAGACCCAGGCGTGGACGCGCTCGCGCTCCAGGGTGATGAGGCCCGCGCCGGTGTACGGCGCCTTGATGTTCAGCTCGATTTCATCCCCCGGCGCGTAGTCCTGACGGGAGAGCTTCACCTCCAGCTCCGCGTTCTTCTCCAGCGTGCGCGTGAGGTTGGCGTGCCCCGCCACCGTGTAGTCCACGCGGCTGAGCTCCGTGCCCTCCCCGTCCTTCACCACCACCACGAAGTCACCCGGCTGCTCCGTGGACAGCGCGTACTTGAAGCCGGCCTCGCCGATGGTCAGCTCCCGCGTGCGCAGCACGGTGTCGCGCCGCGCGGACTGGTAGGCGTACGTGCCATTGGGCTGCTGCGTGAGGACGGACACCCAGCGCCGCTCGACGAGCTCCGCCTTGAGCCCCTGCACGGCCTTCTTCTTCAGCGTCGGGTCCACCGCGATGAAGTCCACCGAGCGCGCCGAACCCTGGCTCAGATACGTCAACCCGCCATCCGGCTTGAAGCCGATGAGGTACGGCAGGGGCGACACCAGCACGGAGGCCTCCGAGGACACGCCTCGCCCGCCCTCGGCCTCATAGCCCTCCGCGAGCAGCGACACGCGCCACGTCGCCTTCTCGAACTTCTCCAGGCCCAGCTCCAGCTCCACCTCGCCCTCATCGTTGGTCGTGGAGTCCTCCAGGCGCTCGCTGAAGCTGCGCGTCGCCATCATCGGGTCATGGAAGGTGTAGCCCGGGTACTGACGGAAGCCGGGATACGCAGGGCTGAAGGACAGCTCCGCGGACACGCGCCGGTCCGCCGCGGCGATGCCGAAGAGGTTCTTCAGTGTCACCCGGCCCTTGAGCCCCTGGGGCGGCACCCAGCCTTCGAGCCGGTCGGTTTCGAAGCGCGTGGTGATGCGCATCCGGTCCGGGAGGAACTCCTCCACGCGCACCTGCGTCGAGCCGAGCAGGCTGCCTCGCAGCCCGTCCTTCACCACGTACAGGTTCACCGCGTAGTGGCCCGTGGGAGACGTCTCCTCCGTCGTGTACTGGAGCGACTCCAGTCCGGTGGCGGAGAGGGAGAGCTTCTGCTTGTGCACCTCCAGGCCGCGAGGGTCCGTGACGGAGGCCTCCAGCGGCACGCCCGTGGGCGGCTGGCTCCAATCGGAGGGCTTCACCACCATGGCGACGTGGAAGGTGTCGCCGGGTCGGTACAGGCCCCGGTCCGAGAAGAGGAAGGCCGTCAGGCGCTCCGGCGTGGTGCCGCTCGTCATGCCGCCCACGTCGAAGCGGCTGAAGTTGAGCTGCCGGTCCGAGCGATTGAAGGGCAGGAAGGCGAAGTCCTCGCCCTTGCGCGCCAGATAGGCGATGGGCGTCTGCTCGCGCGTGAAGTCGGTCAGCTTGGGGAAGGCCACGTGGCCGTCCGCATCGGTGGTCGCGCTGAGCACCGGCAGGCCGTTCTTGCCCAGCACGCTCACCGTGACGCCTTCGGCGGGGAGCCCCGCGCCGAGCGACTGCACGAAGAGGTCATGCGAGCCATCCGCGCTGTCCTTCACCACCAGACCCAGGTCCGTCACCAGCAGGAGCCGTGAGTCCTCCTTGCCCGTCGTCCGATTGTGCGCGGCGTCCCAGCTCTGCACCTTGAAGAAGAACAGGCCCCGCCGGGCCGAAGGGTTGTTCGCGGGGGTGAGGTACTCCGTCAAATCGAACGCGGCGTACTGCGCCTTGCCCCGGCCCACGCCTTCCAGCGGGCGCACCACGGAGAAGCTCTCGGTGATGTTCTGCTCGTCGAAGCGGTAGTTGCTGAAGCTGGGGTGCGCGAAGCGGCCCTCTGTCTGACTCACCAGGTGGTTGAGCTGGTCCGGCAG
This sequence comes from Myxococcus sp. CA039A, assembly GCF_013336645.1. Classification (NCBI taxonomy): domain Bacteria; kingdom Pseudomonadati; phylum Myxococcota; class Myxococcia; order Myxococcales; family Myxococcaceae; genus Myxococcus; species Myxococcus sp. CA039A. The sequence goes on from NZ_JABUMQ010000001.1 coordinate 34,234, forward strand.
CACGCGGCCCAACTGGAAGCGCAACGCCTGGACGTCGCGTGAGAGGACGGTGACCTTCTTCTCACCCGCGAGGCTGAGCAGCGCGCCCTCGTGGAGGATGCTCACCTCCTCGGGGAAGCGCGGCACGGACTCGGTGCTGTTGAACTCCTCGGCCAGCACGTAGCCGCCGGCGGAGCGGGTGCCCTTCTTGAGCCGGATGTAGAGGTAGCGGCCTACGTCCGCGCGGATGCGGAAGCTGTGCAGCGTGGCGTGCTCCTTGTCCGCGGGCACCGGGTCCAGCGCCAGCTTCTCCGCCTTCGCGAGCAGCTCGTCGCCGATGAGCCGCGCATCGCTCCAGGAATGGTTGGTGCGCGCGGCCTCGTCCGCGGTGGCCGGCCTGTCCTTGGGCAGCACCCAGACCTGGAGGTTCTTTCGCAGCTCCTCCTCGGTGACGCCCGTCGTCAGATTGACGATGAGCACCTGCTCGGGCTCGTAGCGGTCATTGCGCACGAGCGACACGTTGGTGCCCGACACGCGGAAGTAGCTGAACATGCCGGGGATGGTGACCTGCCGCTCCTGTATCCCTTCGGTCCCCTTGCCGCCTCGCGCGGCCTGGACGCCGGACGCCATCCGCAACACCATGGTGGCCTCCTTGTCGGGGATGGGGATGAGGTCCGACTGGAGGTAGGCCTGTCCCTTCAGCTTGTCGTAGGTGACGTTGAACTTGTGCTCTTGGGGACGTGAGCCCAGCAGCCCTTCCTTGGGCACGTCGAAGCGCAGCGAGAGGTTGCGCACGAGCGAAGCCGGGTCCACCGGATGCGAGAAGGCCACCGTGGCCACCACGCGCTTCTCCTTCGGATTGCGCGGGTCCTCGTAGAACTCCATGCTGTTGATGGACGCGGTGAAGGGCTCCGAGCGGAACAGCGTCTCGTAGGACTCGAGCAGGATGTGCTCGGGGAAGAGCGAGCGGTCCAGCGTGACGCGATACTCCTGCCCCACGCCCCAGTCGGCACCCGGAACGAAGGAGAGCGTCCGGTCATTCGACCAGCGCCACGTTCCAGGATGCTCGGGCTTGAGGGTGATGCCCGCCGTCACCGGCTTGCCGATGGCTTCCAGCGGGGCCACCGAGCCGGTGAACCGCACGTGCACCGAGTCCCACCGAGGCGTGCCGTCGTCGAGAGGCGTCAACGAGGGAGACGTGGCGCTGAGCGAGTAGCGCACCGGCTGAGGCCGGCTCTGATACCAGCGATAGCCGGCATCCGCCGCGACGACGAGCAGCCCCAGGGCGACGACCGACAGCGCGATGCGCTTGGGATTGCGGCGGACCCAGCCGAACACGGCGCGCGCGAAACGGGCGAGGGCGTGGCCCAGCACGGCGGCCCAGGTGGGAGGCGTCCAGCGAAGCTCACCGAAGATGCGGCGAGCGAGCCGAGGTCTCGGCGGGGTGGGTTCGGATTCGTTTGAGGACATGGGGTGTCGTGCGGCGGCGGGAGCCAGCTCAGCGAGAGAGCAAGCACGGGGCCAGCGCGGCGCGATGTAAGCACGGCGGCCGGGTGAAACTGAAACAGGGGGGCTGTGTACCGAGGACCGCGCGTCCCGTGCGCGAGGAGCCGCGAGTCACCACCCACGCGCGGCTGGCTGACCGCTCACCCGAGACGAAAATGACTCAGGAGGGAGGGCGTCGGGGTGAGGTGCGCCGGGCCCGCGGCGTCAGTACGAAGGCGAGCCACTTGACGGCGAGCCACTTGACCAGGGCAGCTCGAACCAGCGGCGCTTCTCATGGCCTGCGGGGCTTGCCGGCTGGGATTGCGGTGGGTTGTAGGACGGGCTGCCCCAGTCCGGAAAGTCGACGACCATCACCTCACTGCCTCCTCGGTGCGGCATGAGCCGAATCAGGCCCACCAGCAAGGCCGTCAAGGCCAGTATGGCGAAGACCCAACGCGGGTTGCTCCATTGCGAGGACCCGCGAGTGACCTCTGTCTCCTCATGAGCGGTGACCACCTCGAGTGGGGGCTGAGCACGCTCCTCGGCCTTCTCGACAGTGACGGGTACGGCCACGGCCGCCGAGGCTTCGACGGTGGACTCCACGGGCGGATGCGCACCGCTCCGCTCCCGCCCTTCACCTGACGCCTTCGCTCCCTCGTCCGAGGAGGCCGAAACGACTGGCGTGGAGGGCTCGACCGTCAGTGCCTCGACCGACGCCCGCAGCGCGGAGAGCGCCTCCACCGCCGAGGAGAACCGCGCCGAGCGCTTCGGCGCGAGCAGCCTGCTCAAGAAGACGCGGAGCGGCTCGGAGACCTGGAGGTGCTGCTCGAACGACAGCACCAGTCCCTCGTCGACGAGGTCCGCGGGCTCGCGTCCACTGAGCCCATGGACCAGCGTCGCGCCCAGCGCGTAGAGGTCGCAGGAGGGCTCCACCGTGCCACCGAGCTGCTCGGGCGGCATGTACCCGAACGTCCCCACCAGCGTGGACCCATGTGTCACATCGCGCGACAGGTGACGGGCCGCGCCGAAGTCCACCAGCGCCGCGCGTCCATCCGGCCGGAGGATGAGATTCGCCGGCTTCACGTCACGGTGCACCAGCGCGGGCGTGCGCCGATGCAGCGCCGAGAGCGTATGAAGCACCTGCTCCGCCAGCGTCCACGCCTCCGCCTCGTCCAGCCGGCGGCGAGAGATGCGCTCGAGCAGCGTCTCCCCTTCGAGCAGCTCCTGCGCGAGATAGAGGCGCGTCCCCACCCCGCTGCCCTCCTTGAAGCTCGCGACGAAGCGCGGGATGTCCGGGTGCTCCAGCGAGCGCAGCACCGTGGCCTCCCGCTCGAAGGCGTCGAGTTGCTCCACCCCGGGCACCAACGCGAACAGCAGCTCCTTCAGAGCGACACGCGCCCCCTGCCCATCCACCGCCAGGTACACGCGACCATGCGGAGACTGCGAGACGAGCCGCAGGACGCGATATCCGCCCGGCGCCACGGCCGCGCCGCAATGGGCGCAACGAGCACCTTCCAGCATGGCGTCACACACCACACACGCCGCGCCCGCGTCCTCTTCACGAAGCCCTGACTGAGACCGGACACGCTCCACGCCGCACCTCCCGCAAGGGCCCCAGTCTACGGAGCCCTCCGGGGCGAATGCGAACCATGGGCCAACCGAATCCCGCTACGTCCGGCTGTACACGTCCGGGTCATGCCGCTCCATGAACCGGTCCGGGCTCTTCAGGGGCGTGAAGCCATACTGGGCATACAGTCCGTGGGCGTCCCGAGTGGCCAGCAGGAAGCGCCGCAGCCCCTGGAGGTCCGGATGGGCGAAGACGACCTCCATCAGCCACTTGCCCAGGCCATTGCCCTGCTGCGTCTCCAGGATGAACACGTCACAGAGATAGGCGAACGACATCCGGTCCGTGACGACGCGCGCGTAGCCCACCTGCGCGCCGTCCGCGCCATACAGGCCGAAGACCATCGAGTGACGAATCCCCTTCTCCACCAGCGCGCGCGAAATACCCGGGCTCCAGTACGAGCGCGTCAGGTAGCCATGCACCACGTCCACGTCGAGGCGGGCGGAGTCGTCGGAGATGACGAAACCGTCCTGGCGATGAACCACATACACACCGGACACGGCGGGAGACACCGCTTGCTGGGTCATGCGAAACATGTTTCCCAGCCCGAAGCCGCCACGCAAGCCCGGAATGCGGAACGCCGGGCTCAGCGCTTCGTCGCGCCCGCTTCCCGGGCCTCCACGACCTTCACCCAGTCGGGCTTCACCGGTGTCGGGCGGTAGTCCTTGTCCAGCCGGACCTCCTTGCCCATTTCAATCGTCCAGCACTCCAGCTCACGCAGCCACAGCTCGTGCAGGTGCGCGCGCGCCCGCTCCGGCTCCATGAAGACATACGCCACGCGCGTCAGCGGCTGCCCGGGCCCCACCGCGCCGTCCAGACGCAGCGAGCACGCGTCCAGCATCTCGCTGGCGGACACGTCGCGGCCGTGGATGACCATGCGCAGTAGCTTGTCCTTCGGCTCATAGAAGCCGTCGAACGTGTGTTTGCGCTTGTACCCGGACCGGATGATGCCGCCCTCCGCGTTGGCTCCCATGCGCGCATGGCCCGGCTTCGCCTCCGCGAGCGCCGTGGCGGAGTCCGCCTCCAGGTCATGGAACTGGACCAGGGAGACGTCGTCCGGCCCCTTCAACAGGCGCCACGGTCCGAACTCCAGCCACCGGCGCGACACCAGCCGCGCGTGGCCCTGGCCGCGGAACGCACAGCCCCAGCCGTGCGGGTAGTGCAGGTCATCCAGGATGGGCGCGGCGTACGCCTTGCCGTCGACCTTCCAGTCCGAAAACAGGCTGGCGAACGACGCCAGGAAGAAGGGCAGCGGCGCCAGCTCCGCGAGCACCTGCCGCGCGTCCCTCTCATGCGACCCCGCGACGAGGGCCACGGGGGACTCGACGAGGAGGAAGTTCCAGGAGTCGCCCGCCCAGACGGCCTTCGCGCGCCGCCGGGCATTCAGCATGCGCGTCTCCAGCCAGTCCGCGCCGGGCGACTGGTCCGTGAAGTCCACCGAGAGCGCGCTCGGGGACGTCTTCGGAAGGAGTCGGCTGACCATGGCCCGCACCAGGACTGGCAGGTCAGGACCCGACAGCCCCAGCTTCATCTCCGTCTCCGTCACCCCGCGACCTCCTGGCCCCCGCTACCTCGTGATGCCGAGGGTCTTCTCGAGCTCCGCCTGACTCTGGTTGAGGATACCCCGGTTGTTGGCATCAATCATCAGCGACGTCCCGTCGGCCTTGAAGACCTCCACCTTGAGGTACTGGCCGCCGGAGCCGTCGAACATGTCGTGCAGGAACTTGGAGTTGGCCACCACGCCCCGGGGGTCCACGAAGGTCTCCACCACCTGCTCGATGGGCGTGTCCGTCCCGTCGAGCGTCTTGCCGTAGAGCTTGACCAGGTCCATCAACTGCTCCTGCTCGCGCTCACCGAACTTCGTGGAGACGTTCTTCAGCTCGCGCACCGTGCCCGGCTCCAGCACGTCGATGCGGCGGTTGGCCGTGAAGCTGACGCCGAGGTCGGCCGCGGCCTGCTTGCTGACGGTGACCTCCGTGGCGCCGTGGCGGGTGCTCTCGAAGGTGGACTGGTACCAGCGCTGGGCGAGCGCGCCCTTGTCCGCGGGCCCCAGCTCCCGGGTGATGCGCAGCATCTCCGTGTGGCTTGCGGCCACCAGCGCCTGCTCGGGACTCTGGGTGACCTTGAGCGCCTCCGCGTAGGCGGGCGTGGCGCGCAGGCGGGCCGGGTCCGTCATCCGCGTGAGGAGCTGGTCGGTGTACTTGTCCTTCAGCTCGTGGCGCACGGTGCCGAACGACAGGCCCCCGGGCGACTCGCGCAGCAGATTGACCAGCTCCTGCTTGTCCTTGATGAGCCCCTCGGCCTCCAGCGACTTCACCCAGGCGCCGAACGGCGACTTCGGGTTGTTGCCGCCCAGGGCGTCGAACGCCTCCTGGCGCGTGACGTTGGCGGGGAACTTGGGCTCGATGTAGCCGGTGGGCGCATCGGTGAACTCCCCGAAGATGCCCTCGGCCTCCTTGCCGGACGGCTCGTACAGCTTCCGGGGCCCGCTCTCCACCGAGTTGCGCTGCAGGTAGAGCTGGCCGTTCTCGTTCTCCACCCAGAAGTGGTCCTTCGGCAGCCCCTCGGCCTCCGTCGTGGGATAGCCGCGATTGAGCGCCTCCGTCTTCCCCTTGCTGAGCTGCTCCGCCGCGACGTAGCCGCGCGCCGGGGCCAGTGAGCCCACCTGCGCGGCGTGGGTGTCGAGCTGCGCGCGCAGGTCCGCGATTTCGCGCTCCATCACCTCGCGCTGCGCCGCCGTGGGCACCTCGCCGCCGCCGTTGAGCTTCTGCAGCCGCGTGTCGATGCGCTGCTGCACTCCCTCCAGGTCCTTGATGATGGCGTTGAGCTTCTTCACCTCGAGCTGGGACTCGAAGCCCTGGGTGCCGTAGCCCGGCTGCCCCGTGAGCGCCTGATTCACCCGGTCCTTGAGCTGACGGACCTGACCCAGCGGCCCCTCGTACTTCTGGAGTGTGCGGGCCGTCTCCATGTGCGCCTGGATTTGCGCGGGCGTGGCGTCCGGCCCCGCCTCGATTCGCACCCGCCCGTCGCCGTAGCGCACGTGCACGGTGCCGCCGTCCAGCGCCGGGTTCGTCAGCACCGGCACCTCGCGCGGAGCCGTCAGGCGGGCGGCGCCCTGCATCACGCCGTCCATGGCCACGCCGCCGCCGGCGCCGAACACGGTGCCCACCGTGCCGTCCACCACCGCGCGCTGGCCCACCTGCTGGAGGCCCGGCAGCAGGCCGTTCTTCCACGTCTCGCTCTGGAGGGACTGGTCTGTCGCGCCGCCCAGCGCACCGCCGACGCCGCCCTCCCACGCGCCCTGGATGGCCGTGCTGCGCAGCCGCTGGCCCACCGTCTGCTTCGCGACCTGTTCGACGGTCTCCGTGGCCGCCGTGGCGCCCGCGCCGCCCAGGCCCTTGGGCAGGGGGATGACGGCGGTGCCGCCCTCCACGGCGCCCACCACCGCCTGCTGGGCGACCCCGTCCATGCCCAGCGAGTCGCCCTTGAAGTACGCCTGCGTCGCCACGCGCGTCGTGGCGCCCAGCGCCGCGTAGCCCGCGATGGCCAGCGGCGTCGCCGCGCCACCGGTGGCCACCACCGCCGCCGTCGTCACCACCGCGACGGCCGCCGTGGCCGCCATGTCCGCGGTGCTGTCCTTCGTCTCCTGCAGGTCCTTCACGTCGTCCGTGGCGTACGTGGTGCGCCGCTGCGCCGCGGACGTGTCGCCCGTGGCGATGGCCGTCTCCGCCGCCGTCAGGTTGCGCTCCAGGCGCTCCGAGTCCGACTCGCCCTTGGTGACGTTCTGGATGGTGTCGATGATGCCCAGACCGCCGCTCTGCTCGAACTGCTGCTGCGCCCGCAGGCGGTCCACTTGCTGCTTCGCCGCATCCGGCGCCTTGGGGTCGATGGCCCCCAGGTCATACATCTGGTCGACAATCTCGAACTTGTCGCGCCCGCCCAGCTCCGACGTCAGGTCCGAGCGCAGGTCCCGCTTGTAGAGGTCGCGGTACGCGGCGGTGATGTCATTGATTTGCGCCTTGGACTTGTTGCCCAGCACCTCGCGCAGCGCCGCCTCGTCCGTGCCCACGCCGTCCATGGCCCGGTGGAGCTGCTCGGCCGCCGCCTGCGCCTGGCCGAGCTTGTCATCGGCCGCGGGAGGGTTGAGGTATCGCAGGCCCACCTGCGTGTCCGCGCCGCCCCAGCCCCGGACCTCGGACTCCAGCGAGCGGCCCGTCTGCTTCTGGAACTCCGCCTTGAGGGCGGACATGTCCTCCGGCTTGGTGTTCTTCAGCACGTCGAGGATGGCGCTCTCGTCCGCGCCGAACCAGCCCTGCGTCGCGCTGTTGATTTGCGCGGCGCTGGCGGCGGCCGGGTTGTCCTCCATCAGCCCTCGGGCGCGGGTGTACTCCTCCTTCGACAGCTTCTTCTGAAGCTCCGCCTGGAGCGCCGCGTCCGCGAGCAGGACCTTCTTCTGCTCCGGGGGCAGGTTCTTCAGCGTGTCGAAGACCTTGTCGCTGTCCGCGCCGAAGAAGCCCTGGAGCGCGTCATGCACCTTGGAGCGCGCCGCGCCCGCCTCCAGTTGCGTCACCTGCTCCGGCGTGGTGGCGCGGGTGGTGTCCAGCAGGCTGTTGAGCTGCGTGCGCTGGGCGTCATCCAGGCGCGGGCTCAGCGCCTGCTTCATGAACTCCTCGGGCGTGGAGGCCCGGATGTTCGGATGGTCCTTGCCGTACATCTGCTGGAAGGAGCGGGCAATGGACTGACGCTCCGCGGGCGTGGCGTCGCGCAGCGTGTTGACGATGGCGTCCTTGTCCCCGAAGAAGCCCGTCTGCTCCTGGATGGCCGCCGCGCCCGCGTTGCCCTTGTTGCCGGACAGGATGTTGTTGACGCGGGTGAGCTCGTCACCGCTCAGCTCGTCGCGCAGGACCAGGTCCAGGTGTTCCTTGTAGTGCTCCCGGAAGGACTGGCGGATGAGCGCGATGTCCCCCGGCGTGCGCTTGTCCAACGTCTTGAAGATGGCGGCCTCGTCCGTGCCCCAGCCGGTGAGGCCGCCCTTCGTCGCGCGGTACAGCTCCGTGGCGTCCTTGGCCGCCTGCTCGCGGGTGTAGCCCGGCGTGACGCCCGGAGGGCCCGCGGGCGTCTGCCGTTGCGCCGGAACCTGGGTGGTATTGGCCGGAACGAAGGAGCTGGCGTTGGTGGCCCGGTTGCCCGCATTGCGGGCCGACGTCGCGGCCTGCTGGGCGAACGTGGTGGCCTGCTTCACGGCCTGCTCCGCGCGGGTCAGCTCGGCCTTGGGCGCGTTCTTCTTCTTCGCCTCCGCGAGCGCCGCCTGCGCCTGCCTCAGCGCTTCCTGCGCCTGTTTGGCCGCGGCTTCCGCGCGGGCCTGCGCCTGGGCTGCCTGCGCGGCTTGGGCCCGGGCCGCTTCCGCCGCCGCACGGGCCGCTGCTTCCGCCGCGAGCTGCGCCGCGCGAGCGGCACGCTCGGCTTCCGCCGCCGCGCTCGAAGCGCCTGAATCCCCTGTACCCGTGGCTCGAGTGGAACCGCCCTCGTTGACTCGCATGCCCCCGACTCCGCGAAAGTCCGCCACGGCGGACATGGACCTACACGAGTCCAGCCCGCAATGCGGGTCCACTCGTCACTCGAAAGAGATTATCCGAGATTCGATGCGAGGAGTTGTGTGAGGCAGGAAGGCGGGTCGCCAAAGCAAGACGTCCCACGTCCCCTTCAGCGGTCCTTCTCCTCCAGGCGCACCTTCACGTCGGTGATGACCTTGAGTCGGCGGGGCGGGTCTTCCTTCTCCGAGGACAGGTCTGCCTGGACGCGCATTTCCATCTCACTGCTCGCGGGCCAGAGTCTGTCCAAGCGGAAGACGGTCTCCCCCCTGGTCTGTGAGCGGATCATCATCCGCTCGGAGCTGTCCGAGCGCGTCTGGTATTCGGCCGGCACGGGCTGGTTCTTCGACGTCTGCTGGATGAGGAAGCGCGTCCCCGCCCGGCTTCCCTCCAATGAAAAGAGTTCGAAGCTGCCGGTGCCCTGCGTCCCCACGGGGCCGCTGCCATACAGCGGCTGATCCCACCGCGCGCCCAGGCCAATGGCTTCCTGGGGGAAGGGGTTGCCCACGAACTGGAGCGCCTTGGCCAGGTCTTGCAGCTCCCTGCGGCGCTGGGGCTCCAGGTGGGCGGGCAGCTTCAGGTCCAGGGTGTTGCCCCGCCGTCCGGACAGGCCGGCACCGGTGAGGCCCGGGAGGAACGCCAGGCTCTTGCGGACTTCGTCCACGTGCTGCTCGGACGTGCCGGGGTGGACGAGCAGGTCCACCGCGTCGAGCGTGAAGTCATAGCGCGTGTCCCCCTCCGGGGAGACCGACTGGACGTGGATGATGAAGGTCATCCGCGTGGAGGGCGCTGGCGGCGCGCGCCGCGTCGTGCCGCCCGTCTCCACCGTGACGGACGAGGCGTGGATGGCGGAGACGACCTGCTTCGACCCGGGTGCGGGCTTGAGGAGCAACTGCCTGCGCGGCTCACGGCCCTGCGTGACGAGGAGCATGGCCGTGACGCTAGCCCGGCCCCTTCGCCCGAGCCAAGCCGGCGCGAGCGCAATCACAAGCAACAATTCCACGAACACTTCATTCCCCCATCAACGACTGTCGTTCAATTTCTCTCCCTCCTTGAGAAAACGAGCCAATCATTATCACCCCACCGGGTGCGGACCCACCCTGCCTGAAGACTCAGAATTAACAGTGTTCCATCGATTTTATCTTTTGGTTGAGTAATCCGTGGATTCATCTTTTTGAACACTCTACAAGGCGCCGGTCACAACGAGGGGCACCCATGGCCAAGGCGCGAGACAAACATCCTTTTGTATTGCCAGAGTTCTATGTCCCCTGGCCCGCGCGCCTGAATCCAAACCTCGAAGCAGCCCGGGTGCACTCCAAGGCGTGGGCGCGCGAATTGGGAATCATCGGCGCGCCCAAGGACGGCAGCGCTCCGGAAATCTGGAGCGAGAAGAAGTTCGACGCGATGGACTACGCGCTCTTGTGCGCCTACACCCATCCGGAGGCGCCGAGCCCGGAGCTGGACCTCATCACGGACTGGTACGTCTGGGTCTTCTACTTCGACGACCACTTCCTCGAAATCTACAAGCGTCCGCAGGACCGCGAGGGCTCCAAGGCGTACCTGGACCGGCTTCCCCAGTTCATGCCGGTGGACCTGTCCACGCCCATGCCCAAGCCCACCAACCCGGTGGAGGCGGGCCTGGCCGACTTGTGGATGCGCACGGTGCCCACCAAGTCGGTGGAGTGGCGCAAGCGCTTCTTCGAGAGCACCAAGGCGCTCCTGGACGAGTCCACGTGGGAGCTGGACAACATCAGTGAGCACCGGGTCTCCAACCCGATTGAGTACATCGAGATGCGCCGCAAGGTGGGCGGGGCGCCCTGGTCCGCGGACCTGGTGGAGCACGCCGTGTTCGCGGAAGTCCCGGACCGCATCGCCGCCAGCCGGGCGATGCTCGTGCTGAAGCACTCGTTCGCGGACGCGGTCCACCTGCGCAACGACTTGTTCTCCTACGAGCGGGAGATTCTGGAGGAAGGCGAGCTGTCCAACGGCGTGCTCGTCATGGAGCGCTTCCTGGACATCGACCCGCAGGCGGCGGCCAACCTGGTCAACGACGTGCTCACGTCGCGGCTCCAGCAGTTCGAGAACACGGCGGTGACGGAGCTGCCCTCGCTCTTCGCGGAGCAAGGCCTCAACCCGGTGGAGCAGGCCAATGTCCTCGTCTACATCCGAGGGCTCCAGGACTGGCAGTCCGGCGGCCACGAGTGGCACCTGCGCTCCAGCCGCTACATGAAGCCCGTCTCGGGCCCCGGCGCCGAGCTGAACCTCCCCTTCCCGGGCCTGCGCACGTCCGCGCTGCGCATCCCCCTGTCGCCCGGCGCGCTGGGCCTCAAGCGATTCAAGAGCTTTGCCCATGTGCCCTACCAGCCGGTGGGCCACCTGGTGCCACCGAAGTTCTACATGCCGTACACCACGGGGCTCAGCCCCCACCTGGACGGCTCGCGCAAGGACTCCAAGGCGTGGGCGCGGCGCATGGGCATGCTGGACGCGCTGCCCGGTCTGCCCGGCGTGTACATCTGGGATGACCACAAGTTCGACGTCGCGGACGTGGCGCTGTGCGGCGCGCTCATCCATCCGGACGCCTCCGTCGCCGAGCTGAACCTGACCGCGGGCTGGCTCGTCTGGGGCACCTACGCGGACGACTACTTCCCGGCCTTCTACGGCTACACCAAGGACATGGCCGGGGCGAAGCTCTTCAACGCCCGGCTGACGGCGTTCATGCCGGATGACCCGGCCACCAGCACGGCGGTCGCGACGAACCCGGTGGAGCGGGGCCTCGCCGACCTGTGGGCGCGCACCGCGGCCAACCTGACGCCGAACGCGCGTAACCTGTTCCGCAAGGCCATCCAGGACATGACGGAGAGCTGGCTGTGGGAGCTGGCCAATCAGATACAGAACCGCGTCCCGGACCCGGTCGACTATGTGGAGATGCGCCGCAAGACGTTCGGCTCGGACCTGACCATGAGCCTGTCGCGGCTGGCCCACGGCGACGCGATTCCGGCGGAGATCTTCCACACCCGGCCCATCCGCTCGCTGGAGAACTCGGCGGCCGACTACGCCTGCCTCACCAACGACGTCTTCTCCTATCAGAAGGAGATTGAGTACGAGGGCGAGCTGAACAACGGCGTCCTCGTCGTCCAGCGCTTCCTGGACCTGGCGCCCACCCAGGCAGTGGAGGTCGTCAATGACTTGATGACCGCGCGGATGGAGCAGTTCCAGCACACCGTCGCCACCGAGCTGCCGTCACTCATCCGCAACTTCAACCTGGACGCGCGGGCTCAGGAGAAGCTCAACCTGTACGTCGTGAAGCTCCAGAACTGGATGGCCGGCGTGCTCATCTGGCACCAGACGGTGGACCGGTACAAGGAGTTCGAGCTGAAGGGCAGCCGCAAGCCCATGCCTCACGTGCACGGTCCCACGGGGCTGGGCACCTCCGCGGCCCGAATCGCCTCGATGTTCAGCGCCCTCCGCCAGTCCTGACTCATTCGTAATCCCAACCTTTTCCCAGTCTCCCCACCTCTGAAAGACAAGGTGCCCTCATGGCGAACTCGATGAAGCCCGGCAACGAAGCAGAGAACCAGCTGTTGAGCCTCGGGACGGCGGCGGCGCGGCAGCTCGCGACGACGACCAAGTCCGTTCCGCAGATGCAGGGCATCTCCTCCCGGTGGCTGCTCAAGCTGCTGCCGTGGGTGCAGGTGTCCGGTGGCGTGTACCGCGTCAATCGCCGCATGACGTACGCGGTGGGCGATGGCCGCGTGACGTTCACCACGGCCGGCGCCAAGGTCCAGGTCATCCCCCAGGAGCTGTGTGAGCTGCCCCTGCTGCGCGGGTTCGACGACGTGGAAGTGCTGCAGGCCCTGGCCAACCGCTTCGAGCAGAAGGAGTTCAAGGCGGGCGAGGTCATCACCGCCAAGGGCCAGGAGGCGGACTCCATCTGCCTCATCGCCCACGGCAAGGTGAACCAGATTGGCGCCGGCAAGTACGGCGACGAGACGGTGATTGGCGTGCTCGCCGACGGCGACCACTACAGCTTCCAGGCGCTGCTGGAGTCGCAGGACTTCTGGACCTTCACGGCGAAGGCCGTCACGGCGTGCACCGTGCTGATGCTCCAGCAGTCCGCGTTCGAGGCGGTGGTCGCCCAGGCGCCCTCGCTCCAGAAGCACATCGAGCAGTTCAAGGCGCGCTCGAAGAAGAAGCAGGACACGTCGGGCCAGGCCGCCATCGAGCTGGCCGCGGGCCACACGGGCGAGCCGGTGCTGCCGGGCACGTACGTGGACTACGAGACGTCCCCGCGCGAGTACGAGCTGAGCGTCGCGCAGACGGTGCTCCAGATTCACAGCCGCGTCGCGGACCTCTTCAACGAGCCGATGAACCAGACGGAGCAGCAGCTGCGTCTGACGGTGGAGGCCCTGAAGGAGCGCAAGGAGCACGAGCTCATCAACAACCGCGACTTCGGCCTGCTGCACAACGCCGACCTGAAGCAGCGCATCCACACCCGCTCCGGCCCTCCGACGCCGGACGACATGGACGAGCTGCTCTCCACCGTGTGGAAGGACCCGTCGTTCTTCCTGGCGCACCCGCGCGCCATCGCCGCCTTCGGCCAGGAGTGCAACCGCCGGGGCATCTACCCCACGAGCGTGGAGCTCAACGGCAACATGGTGCCCGCCTGGCGCGGCATCCCCATCTTCCCGTGCAACAAGATTCCCGTCTCCGACTCCCGCACCAGCTCCATCCTGCTGATGCGCGCGGGTGAGAAGAACCAGGGCGTCGTCGGTCTGCACCAGGCCGGCATCCCGGACGAAATCGAGCCCAGCCTCTCTGTCCGCTTCATGGGCATCAACGAGAAGGCCATCATCAACTACCTGGTCAGCGCGTACTTCTCCGCCGCCGTCCTCATCCCGGACGCGCTGGGCATCTTGGAGAGCGTCGAGATTGGCCGCTCGGAGTAACGAAAGCCCGACGCCATGACGAACCCAAACAATCCAGGCGGCGGAATGGACTCGCAGTTGACGAGCTTGAGCACGGCGGGTGCTCGGCAGCTCGCGACGACGACCAAGACCGTACCGCAGATGCAGGGCATCACCCCCCGGTGGCTGTTGCGCATGCTGCCGTGGGTGGAGGTGACGGGCGGCACGTACCGCGTCAACCGTCGCCTGAGCTACTCGGTGGGAGACGACCGGCTCAACTTCGGCAACGTGGGCGCCCGGGTGGAAGTGCCCGCCCAGGAGCTGCACAAGCTGCCGCTGCTGCGCGGCTTCGAGGGTGACAGCGCGGTGTTCCAGGCCCTGGCGAGCCGCTTCGTCCAGAAGGAGTACAAGGCCGGCGAGTCCATCGTCGAGGCGGGGACTCCCGCCGAGCACGTGTTCCTGTTGGCCCACGGCAAGGCGAAGAAGCTGGGCAAGGGCAAGTACGGGGACGAGCTGGTGCTGGACGTGCTCGCGGACGGCGACCACTTCGGTGACCAGGCGGTGGTGGAGTCGAACGACCAGTGGAGCTTCAGCGTCAAGGCGACCACGGCCTGCACGGTGCTGGCGCTGCCCCAGCAGGTGTTCGAGGACCTCATCAAGCAGTCCCCTGCCCTGCAGGCGCACGTCGCGCGGTACAAGGAGCGCCTGAAGAAGCCCCAGGACAAGATGGGGCAGGCGGCGATTCCGATGGCCGCGGGTCACTCCGGTGAGCCGTCACTGCACGGCGGCTACGTGGACTACGAGCTGGCTCCGCGCGAGTACGAGCTGAGCGTGGCGCAGACGGTGCTCCGCGTGCACACCCGTGTCGCGGACCTGTTCAACGGGCCGATGAACCAGACGGAGCAGCAGCTCCGGCTGACGATTGAGGCGCTGAAGGAGCGGCAGGAGCACGAGCTCATCAACAACCGTGACTTCGGCCTTCTGCACAACGCCGACCTGAAGCAGCGCATCCACACGCGCTCCGGCCCTCCGACGCCGGACGACATGGACGAGCTGCTCAGCCGGCGCCGCAAGTCACGCTTCTTCCTGGCCCACCCGCGCACCATCGCCGCGTTTGGCCGGGAGTGCACCCGTCGCGGGCTGTACCCGACGGTGGTGGACGTGCAGGGCACCAAGGCGATGGCGTGGCGCGGCGTTCCCATCCTGCCGTGCGACAAGATTCCCATCACCGAGCAGCGCACCAGCTCCATCATCGTGATGCGCACCGGTGAGTCGGACCAGGGCGTCATCGGCCTGCACCGCACGGGGCTCCAGGACGAAGTCGAGCCGGGCCTGTCCGTGCGCCGCATGGACATCAGCGAGAAGGCCATTTCGTCCTATCTCGTCAGCACCTACTTCTCCGCGGCGCTCCTGATTCCGGATGCGCTCGGAGTGCTCGAGAACGTCGAGCTGGGCGGCTGAGGTTTCGCCACGGGAGCGGGCTCGCAGGTGGAGCCCGCTCTCGGCAACACGGGGCGTGTCCGGAGTGTCCCGGGATGGGTCCAGGCAGACCAGGAGCCGGCCTGTCCCGAGTCATGGCTGTCCATTCCGGGCTGACGTGTCACGCGGCTTCGCTGACGTGTCCGTGACGCGTCCGTTTTGACTGTCTTCGATTGTTGGCGTGAGGAACATCGCTCCGCCCTGCTCTTGGACAAGTCCATCCCTGTCACGGGTCCAGCGCTTGCAGATCACCGCCCCGCGTGCGGCGTGGCCCTGGCTCGCCGCCGCAGGGAGAGTGACTCCATGACGCAGCCCCACTTCATTCCGCTTCACACCGCCACGCACGCGCTGGCGCGCTCTGTGAGGCGGCTTTGCCGTCGCCATTATTCCGAGGACCTTCGCACCTCCACCCCGGAGGCGACGCGATGAGCCCCGCACATGGCCCACGTGGAGTCCTCCTCGCCGCGCTCCTGCTCGTGGGCACGACGGCCTCGGCGCAGGTGACCTTCGACTGTCAGACGATTCAAGAGCGCGCTCCCGCCACCGGCCTCGGCGCCAATCCGAAGGCCGTGGCCTCCGTGCCGCTCGCCAGACAGCAACAGGGCTACGTTCGCGTGGGCGGCGGGTGCGAGGTGTCGCGCTTCGGCTACGACTCCGCGCACGCCGAGGTCATGGTGCAGAACGCTCCCGACGGGGACTTCGGCTGGCGGTGCAAGGGCGCCGACCCCGCGCTCGTCATCAATCCCGCGTGGGCCAAGGCCTCCGTCACCTTCTGCAAGGCCAGCGCGCCCAACGTCAGCAGCCTGCGCTTGCAGTGCAAGACGCTCAGCTCGAAGACGGGCCCCTCGCGCAACCCGCTCGCGGAGGTGTCCCTTACCCCACAGCTCGCCACCGAGGGCTATGTCGTCGTCTCCGGCGGCTGTGACTCCTCCCACGCGATGAATGGCTCCATCCACGCGGAGAACGTCGTCGTCTCCAAGCCCACGGCGAATGGCAAGGGCTGGCGCTGCCAGGCCGCGGACCCGCCGAACCATCCACAGGATGCCACCGTCACCGCGTCACTCGTCGCGTGTCAGCTCGCGGTGGACCCCGCGCAGGCGGCCCTCCTCACACCGAAGCCCGCGCTGCGCTGCGCGGTGAGCCAGGGCGTGAAGACCACGGGCGTGGCCTATCCCCGCGCCCTCGCCGCCGCCACGGGCAAGGTCATCAGTGGTGGCTGCGACCTCTCCTATGCCGGCAATGGCTCCGCGCATGCGCAGTTCATGGTGCAGCACGGTCCCCAGGCGGACGGCGCCTGGTCCTGCTGGGGCGCGGACCCGCCGCTCATCAGCAACCCGGGCAGCGCACAGGCCAGCGTGCTGAGCTGCGGCATCACCACCGTCCCCGCCACCACACCGCTTCCCGCGCCGACGCCGACTCCCTCGCCCACTCCGACGGCGCGCAAGAATCCGGTCGTCATCGTCGGCGGCACCCTGGCGAGCGAAATCCTGTACTGGACGCTGGAGAGCCGGTTGGACAGGGATGGCTACCAGCGCTTCTTCTTCGAACTGCCCAGCGGCGGCTTGATTGACCTTCACGAGAGCGCGCGACAGCTCAAGTTCAAGGTGGCGGACGTGCTACTCCAGACGGGCGCGAGCAAGGTCCATCTGATTGGCCACAGCCAGGGTGGCGCGGTGGCCCGCGCGTACGTGCGTGACTTCGGCAATGCGTCGGTGGAGAGCATCATCAGCCTGGGCACGCCCCACAAGGGCACCGACGACGACCCGCTGCTCGCCCTGGTGGCGCGCCTGTTGTTCAACTGCACCGGCACCGCGGCGGACCCGCTGCCCTGCAAGCAGATGAAGGCGGGCTCGGCGTTCATCGCGGAGATCAACACGCGCCCGCCGAACGACCCCGTCTACTACACCAACATCAACACCCTGCATGACGTGTTCACCAAGGCGAACTCGAACGGGAAGATGGACAACTGTGACCGGACGAGCCCTTCGGGCGAGGCGCTGCAGTGCAACGTGACGGTGCAGGACTTCTGCAAGGACAACCTCGTCGAACACGTGGGGCTCGCGTCGAACGGGGTCGTCTACAGCGGCATCCGGCAGGCGCTGGAGCATCGGAAGATAGCGCTCAACTGCACGGAGCTCTGAGGCCCGCTGTCTTCCATCCATCCGCCGCCCGCCCGTGGGAGGTGCCCGCGCGCGGGCGGCGTTCGAGGTTCGCCGACGGACTCAGCTCGCGTCGGTGGCCACCTTGCCGAGGTGGCGCAGGAACCCGGCCCAGCCCTGCTGGTAGTCGCTGCGGTCGACCGGCAGCTCGAAGCGGTCGTGGATGACGGTGACGCGCGTGTGGCGCCCTTCCGCGAGGGGCTCCAGCAGCCACGTCACGCGCGTCATCGGCTTGTCCGGCTCACCCCGCCAGTCGGTCCAATCGGTGACCAGGCGCTCGTTCTCGACCTTCTCGAGGATGCGGGTGGGGCCGCCCGCCACGGACCTGCCCTCGCAGGTGTAGTTCCATCCGTAGGAAATCTCACCGCGCTCCGCGTCGACGCGGGCGGCGCCAAAGAGCCAGCGGTTCATCAGCTCGGGGACGAGCAGGGCGCGGTACACCTTCGCGGGCGGCGCGGCGATTTCAATCGACGCGCGCACCTCGGGGGTATTGCTGCTGAAGTCGGGCAGCGTGAGCTGGATGCCCTCGCGAAGGTGGTCCTTGAGGTTCCCGGTGTGGATGCGCCACAAGTCGTCAATCACGTGACGCGGCTGGCGAAACGGCAGCTGCCCTCGCACGGCGTGGCGAATCACCAGTGAACACGCGTCCGGGCCCTCCCCTGACTGGAGCGTGTAGTTCACCTCGGTCGGGACGCCTTGAATCGTCCAGCTGAACCTGAGCTCGCGGCCGGGCTCGAGCGCCGTCAGGACCTGGTCGCGGCCAGGCTCGCGGGGCGCGCCGAGGGTGGCCTTGCCCCAGAAGCGGTAGGCCCCACCGACGCGCGGCTCGACCTCGGCGTGCTCGGCGAACCAGTGACGCAGCTCGGCCGGGTCGGTCAGTGCGCGGTAGACCCGCTCGGGTGGAGCCGGCAGCTTGAAGGTGAACTCGTGCTCGAACGACGGGCTCATCGGGGCCTCCTCTTCGGGGAACGTGGGGCGCGACGCACCGGGACCTGGGGTGGGCCTGGAGCGTCGTCGTCGGGCATCGACTCGATGAATTGCTTCAGGTCATGGAGCCGCGCGGGCCAGAACACGCGGTAGTCATCGAGCCAATCGCTGATGAGCCGCAGGCGCAGCGGCTCCAGCGTGTAGACGCGCTCGCGTCCCCGGCGCTCCTCGCGGACCATCTCCGCCTGGCGCAGCACGCGCAGGTGGCGCGACACCGCGGGCCGGGTCATCGCGAAGCCCGTGGCGAGGCTCCCCGCGGTCGCTTCGGAGCCCCGCAGGCGGGCCAGCAGCGCCCGCCGGGTGCTGTCGGCGAGCGCGAAGAACACCGCGTCGAGCGTCGTGGACGGCCCCGAAGACGTGGGCAGGTGGGCGTGGGCGGAGCGAGGACTCATATGTCAACGACTCGTTACATATCAGCGCACGCGAAATCGCGGCAAGCAGATTCGAAACGAAGACGTTACGCGTCGTTCGTTCCCCCAAACGGGGCCACTCGCGGGCGGCGTTCAAGAGTCGTGGACGGCCGCTGCGTCAGGGAAGACAGGTCATCGTCAGGAGCTTGAGGGGAGCACTTCCGTCCTGGCTCACCATCAACTCGAGTCTGTCATCGGCGTTGAATTTCCCCGCGACGAGCCCCCTGGGCATCGCCTCCAGGACGACGTCTTGCCTCTCCGCGAGCGAGCCATCGCCCAGACCCATCAACAGGCTGACCCTGTTCGCGGCCGGAATCGTCGCGGCGACATCCAGCTGTGACGTCGGCGCCATGCAAGGTGTGCAAGGGAGTACGCAGTGCCGACACATTTCACGGCGGTAGCGCAACCGCGAGGAGTTCTCCCGGCGATGGCGACTGACGCATTGAGACACTCCAAACTAAAACGGAGGGTATGTGCATGTATTGGCTTCGCGTCAGGAGCATGGGACAAGATGCGCGCCATGACTTCACCCACCGTGCATTCCGCGCAGCGCATCGCCGACCCCGCCGGCGGCGCTCAGCATTACCGAGGCCGTGGCCGTGTAGTCACGCCGTTTCCGAAGAGCAGTCACCCGTGGGGGAGCTGAACATGAAGAAGACCGTGCTGACGTTGTGTCTTGCTGGAGGTGTCCTGGGCTGTGGCGAGCCGGAGGGAACGCTCGACGAAGGCGTCGCGCCGGAGGGCACCCAGTCCCAGGCCATCCTCGGCGATGTCGTGAGCTTCAATGGCGACCCGAACTCCGACCTGCTGTGGAGGAACCAGTCCACGGGCAACATGCTCACCTGGATCATGGCCGGCCCCTCCCTGGCCGCCACGGCGGTGATGCCCGCCGTGTCGCCGTCGCTCGTGGTTCAGGCCGCCTCCGATTTCGGCGGACCGACGTCGGACCCGGACCTCGTCTTCCACACGCCCGCGTCGGCCGGCACGGCCATCCGCTTCCTCAACAGCTCCTTCAGCGTGCTCGGCATGGCGCCCATCTCGGGCGTCCTCCCGTCGTCGAGCTGGTACGTCGCCGCGTCCGGAGACTTCAACATGGACGGGCAGACGGACCTGGTGCTGCACAACCGCTCCACGGGGCAGTTCTTCTACCAGTACATGTCCGGGCCCACGCCCATCGGCATCTCCACGCCGCTTCCTCGCGCGCTCCCCTGGTACATCGTGGGCGCGGCGGACTTCGACGGAGATGGGAGGACGGACCTGCTCTGGCGCCACCGCACCTCGGGCCAGAATGACATCTGGCGAATGAACAACACCGCCATCATCGGCTCCTTTCCCCTGCCCGTCATGTCCCTGGCCTTCTATGTCGGCGCCACCGCGGACTACACGCGCGATGGAATCCCAGACATCGCCTGGCACAACCCGAGCTCGGGGCAGGTCGTCATCTGGCGGATGGCGGGGATGAGCCTGGGCACGTCCATGACCGTGGGCAGCATGGGCTCGGGCTGCCCGCCGTGGTTCTCACAGGTCACCCCGCCCCCCTCGTCGGGAACCTGCATGTACCTCGTGGGTCCTCGCTAGCCCGGGCGTCGGCGCGCAGGGGCCTCGCTCGGACATCCCGCGCGAGGCGCCTCCACCAGTTGGACCCCACTCCGGGCCTCGTCGACGACGCCGGAGAGGTCATCGCTCCAGGGCGGGCCCCTCATGGGGGCCCAAGCCCGCGACCTACACCTCGGCGGCCGGCGCGACCTGCGGCTCGCGAGGCATGACGACCTGGAGCGCCAGGCTCAGCGCGACGACGAGCGCGCAGCCGATGACGTTGAACCAGAGGTAGCCGATGTCGCTGAGCATGAAGAGGCCAATCACCGTGGCCTGGGAGATGACGGCCGCGGTGAAGACCGCGTGTCCTCGCACGTGCTTGAGGAAGAAGGCGACCAGGAAGATGCCCAGCACCGTGCCGTAGAAGATGGAGCCCAGGATGTTCACCGCCTGGATGAGGTTGTCGAGCAGCGACGCGAAGCTCGCGAAGCCCACGGCCACCAGGCCCCAGAACACGGTGAACAGCTTGGAGGCGATGAGGACGTGCCGGTCCGACGCCTCCGGGCGGAACACGCGCCGGTAGAAGTCCACCGTCGTGGTGGCCCCCAGCGCGTTCAGCTCACTGGCGATGGAGCTCATGGCCGCTGACAGGATGACGGCGATGAGCAGCCCGAACAGCCCGCTGGGCAGCCAGCGCTTCACGAAGCTGATGAAGATGTAGTCGGAGTCCTTGGTCTCCGCGCCGGGCAGCGCGCGCGACACCAGGGCCTTGGCCTCCTTGCGAACCGCGCTGGCCTCGCCCGAGGAAGCGCGCAGGGCCTCCCGGACTCCCGCCTGCGTGGCGGCATCACCCGCGTCACCCGCCGCGAGGTAGCGCTCCACCTCCGCGCGCTTGCTGGACTGCACCTGCTCCCACTTCGCCTCCAGCGCCGCGTACTCCCCCGCCTGCGTCGTCGCGCGCATGCGCTCGCCCAGCGTGTCGTTGAAGAGCAGGGGCGGCGTGCTGAACTGGTAGAAGACGAAGACGAGGATGCCGACGAAGAGGATGAGGAACTGCATCGGCAGCTTGAGGACGCCGTTGAACAGCAGTCCCAGCCGGCTCTCGGAGATGGAGCGCCCCGTCAGGTAGCGGCCCACCTGCGACTGGTCCGTGCCGAAGTACGACAGCGCCAGGAAGAAGCCACCGGTGATGCCGGACCAGAAGTTGTAGCGGTCCTGGACGTTGAAGTCGAAGCTCACCACGTTCATCCGGCCGAACGCGCCCGCGACGTCCACGGCGTCGCCGAACGACACGTGCTTGGGCAGCCGCCAGAGGATGACCAGCGCGGCCACCACCATGCCGCCCATCATCACCACCATCTGCTGCTTCTGCGTCTGGCTGACGGCGCTGGAGCCGCCCGTCACCGTGTAGAGGATGACCAGCGCGCCCATCGCGACGACGGTGGGCTCCAGCGGCCAGCCGAGGATGGTGGAGAGGATGATGGCCGGGGCATAGATGGTGATGCCCGCGGCGAGGCCCCGCTGCACCAGGAACAGGAAGGCACCCAACAGGCGCGTCTTCAAGTCGAAGCGAGATTCCAGATACTGGTACGCGGTGATGACGTTCAGCCGGTAGTAGATGGGAACGAAGACCGCGCTGATGAGAATCATCGCGAACGGCAGTCCGAAGTAGAACTGCACGAAGCGCATGCCGTCTTCGTACGCTTGGCCCGGAACGGAGAGGAAGGTGATGGCGCTGGCCTGCGTGGCCATCACCGCGAGACCAATCGTGGGCCACTTCAGCTCGCGCGCGCCGCGCAGGTAGTCCTCGGTGTTCTTCGCGCCCCGGGACTTCCACATCCCCCAGATGACGATGAACGCCGTCGTTCCGACGAGCACCACCCAATCAAGCAAGGTCACGAGTACACCCAGGTGAGCAGCGACGACAGCGCGAGGAACAGGACGAAGGCGCCGAACACCAGCAGATAGACGTTGCGCCACGAGCCCAGGAGCGGCGGCGCGTCATCCAGCTCCGGCCTCTTTTCGGGCGGTGTCTGGGAGGGAGACGGATTCACGGGGGAGCTCATTGCGCGAGGACGTTCGCCAGGAGGCGGTAGGCGCCGGGGACTCCGGCGGGAAGCTGACGGAAGAAGGCCAGGCCCGTGTAGACGAACACGCCCTTGCCATGACGGGTGATGAGCAGCGAGCCGCGCAGGGGCGCTTCGCCCGCGTCGTTCAGTTCGAACACGGGGCGGTAGTGGTCATCCCACTTCGACGCGAAGTAGAGGCCGCGCTCCTGGACCCAGCCGTCGAAGTCCGCGGCCGTGAGCCGGTTGGGTGCGCGCAACAGCGGCTCGTCCTTGGACACGGGCATCATCACCGCCGTCTCGTCCGTCACGCGCTCGCGGCCAATCTCCAGCGGGTACGGCCCGACGAAGGCGGCCAGCGGGCCCACGCGGCTGTTGGTGTTGTACTGCACCACCAGTCGTCCGCCCTGCTTCACGTAGTCGAGCAGCCGCTCACGGTGCACGGCGAGGCGGGGGTTCGCGTTGAACGCGCGCACACCGACGAGGATGGCGTCGAAGCGCTCCAGCTTCTCGGAAGCCAGCCGCTCCTCGGGGAGCACCGTCACCTCGTACCCCACCGCCGCCAGACTCTCCGCCACGCGGTCACCAGGCCCGGGGATGTAGCCCAGGCGCTTCACCTTCGTCGCGAGCGCGAAGGGAATCAGCGTCGCCTCGGAGGGCTGGCGGACCGCCAGGGGCGGCAGGTGCTCGTGGGCCACGTTGCGCACGCGCCATGACTCCGCGCGGCCTCCGCTGTCCACGACGACGCGCAGGCGCGCCTTCTCGGTGGCGCCCTTGGGCGGCGTCACCCGGAACTGGACCGTGCGCTCGTCACCGCGCGAGGTGAGCTGGAACGCATGCTCCACCGGCTCCGAGCGCCAGCCCTGGGGCAGCTCCAGGCGCACCTTGCCCGAGGCCTCCGCGCGCCCCGCGCCCAGCACCACGGAGATGGCCTGCGCCGCGCCGTTGGGGAACATCACCCGGTCGCGCTCCAGCGTCGCGGTGACGGCGGGCACCACCTCGAACGCGCGGTACAGCTCGCCGCGCACCGGGTCCGTCCACACATGCACCACCGGCCGCGTCACGGTGATGCGCCGGCCGCCGACCTCGTACACAAACGTCACCGCCAGCGAGGGGCCGCCCTCGGGCAACCCCGTCAGCGCGCGGTCCGAGTCCTCGAGCGTGAAGAGTCCTCCAGAGATGGGCTTGCGCAGCCAGTACGGCGTGGTGACGGCCGCGTCCTCCGGCAGCGTCACCTTCTTCTCCAGCTTGAAGGGCGTGTGCTCCGCGAGCGCCGCATTCACGGGCACGCTCTCTCCGCCCGGCAGCGTTACGCTCACGAGTCGAAGCGCGGCGGGCGAGCGGTTCAGCGCGAACAGGCTCAGCGTCACCGGAGCGCCCGGCACACCGGCGGCCTCCGGAGCGCGTGCCTCCAGGAACAACCCCGCGCACGCGGCGATGAGAGCCTCCGTCTCGCGCAGCTTGAGCGCCTTCCACGGATGGTCATCAGGCAGCGCGGACAATGCCTCATGCACGCGCAAGAGCGCGGGCACGGTGCGGGAAGGAGCACGCGCATCGAAGCCCTTCACCGCGTCATCCACCGCGCGGGCCACGGCCTCCGTGCCCTTCCATCGGCGCCAGGACAGGTCCAGGCCCTCGAACACGTCCGCCTTCGGACGCGTGCCGTCGAGCGGCGTGAAGTACTCCAGCAGCGGACCGCGCTCAGCTGGGACACCGAAGCCCTGGCTCTTGTGCTGGCTGCGGCTCTCCGCGGAGATTTCTCCCCAGGAGCGACCGAGCAGCGCGTCGTACCCGCCCACGTCCACCTTGAGGTAGCCGGACATGTCCGCGTCTGGCTTGAGGCTCCACGTCGAGACGTTGTTCAGCAGCCGGTCCGCCTTCCACGGCTTCACCAGGTCCAGTTGCTCGGGGAAGCGCTTGGGGTCGGCGGCGGCGGTGAAGGCCTCGGCGGCGAGCAGCGCGGACGCGGTGTGGTGTCCGTGGTTGGGCGGCTTCGTGTTGAAGCGCGTGACGATGAGGTCCGGCTGGAAGCGACGGATGGCGAGCACCACGTCGGCCAGCACCGCGTCGTGTCCCCAGATGCGCAGCGCCTCGTCGGCGGACTTCGTGTAGCCGAAGTCCCTCGCGCGGGTGAAGTACTGCTCGGCGCCGTCCACGCGGCGCGCGGCCAGCAGCTCGTACGTGCGGATGAGTCCGAGCAGCTCGTCCTGCTCGGTGCCGATGAGGTTCTGTCCGCCGTCGCCACGCGTGAGCGACAGGTAGCCCGCGCGCAGTCCGCGTTCACCGACCAGCCAGGCGAGAAAGCGCGTGTTCTCGTCGTCAGGGTGGGCCGCGACGTAGAGCACGCTGCCCGTCACACCGAGCCGTCGGAGTCCCGCAGCGATTTCCCCCGCGTGGGGTTGCCGAGGTGCCTGGGCGAAGGCCGAAGTCCCAATTCCAAGACTCATGGCCAGCGTCATGCCAAAGAAGAGCAGGGTTCGCATCCGCGGCGGACCCTACAACAAGGTCTCCACCCACGCGCGCCTGACCTTCATCACCATGACGCGTCCAGCCACGGCCTCACATCGCGTGCGCGTCACGGTCCTTCTCCGTGCCGGCAAGGGAATGACCTGTTATCACCGCGCACCGTGACGCCTTCCTTTCCCACCGCGTGGCTCAAGGGAGACCCACGCGCGCTCGCCTTCCTGCCCGACCGCTTCCGCCATCGCGCCGCGCGCGCGGAGGCCGCGGCCGCATCCGCCTTGCGCCCCATGTCGTCGGCCCTGCTCGACGTCGTGGTCGCCCAGAACGCACGCCTCTCGCCGAGCCCCGCGAGAGAGCGTCATCTGGAGGAGCTTGCCCGCCCTGGCACCATCGCCGTGGTGACGGGCCAGCAGATGGGGTTGTTCCTCGGCCCGCTCTTCACGCTCTACAAGGCCGCCGCCGCAATCACGGCCGCGCGCGCGCTTCGGGAAGAAACCGGGCGGCCCTGTGTTCCCGTCTTCTGGCTTCAAACCGAGGACCACGACCTGCCGGAAGTGGACCACTGCTTCATCGCGAGCCCCCGGGGCTCCGCGAAGCGCGTGGCGTTGGACGTGCCCGAGGCCGCCGCCTCGCGTGCGCCCGTCGCCCACCGCAAGCTCGGCGCGGGTGTCACCCAGGCCCTCGAGGCGCTGCGCGGAGAGCTGGGAGCAGAGCCCCAGGCCTCCGAGCACCTGGAGCTGCTCGCGCGCGCCTACCAGCCCGACGCGACACTCGCGGAGGCGTTCACCCAGGTGCTCGCCGCACTCTTCGCCGATGAGGGCCTGGTCTTCATCGACCCGAGGGACGCGCGCCTCGCGCCCTTCGCCGCGCCCATCCACCGGCTCGCGATTCAGGACGCCTCCGCCATCTCCACCGCGCTCTCGCGTCGCGTGGAAGCGCTGACGCAGGCGGGCTTCTCCGAGCAGGTCCACATCCGGCCCGGCTCGCCGCTCGGCTTCTATTCACCTGACGGCATCGAGGGCGCGCGCTACCGGCTGGACCCCGCGGGCGCTGACACCTGGAGCCTGGTGGGCCATCCCCGTGGCGCCACCGTGACGACGGGGGAGTTGCTGCACTGGCTGGAGCGCGAGCCGCTGCGCTTCACCACCTCCGCGCTCTTGCGGCCGCTCCTCCAGGACACGTGGCTGCCCACGGCGGCCTATGTCGGTGGCCCCGGTGAGGTCTCCTACTTCGCGCAGCTCTCACCTCTCTACGAGCACGCGGGACTGCCCATGCCACTCGTGGTGCCGCGCGCCCGCTTCCGCGTGCTGGACGACCGAGCCCGCAGACTTCTCCACAAGTTGGGCCTCACGCCGGACGAGGTGGGCGAGCCCCGCGACGCGCTGCTGACGAGGCTCGCCACACGCGACGCGGCGGAGCCCTACGAGCCCGCGGGCACGCTGGAGGCGCGGCTCTTCGGTGCCTTCGCCTCGGAGCTGGACCGTCTGGGCGAGTCGATGCTCAAGCTGGACCCTCAGCTGCTCGACGCGCTCAAGCGCACGCGGGGCACCGTGCGTGCCGCCGTGTCCCGCCTCGCGGCCCGCTATGGCCGGGCGCTCGCGCTGCGCGACGAGGTCACCACCGAGCGCGTGGACCGGCTGCGCGCCATGCTCGTCCCGGACGGGGCACCTCAGGAGCGCATCCACGGCATGGCCTACTACGCCTGTCGCTTCGGCTCCCGGGCCTTCACCCGCCAGGTGCTCGACGCGTGTGTCCCCTTCTCCGGTGACCTGCGGGACCTGACGCCATGAGCACGAGCGGCGCGACGTATGGGCTGGAGGCCCTCGCCTTCGGTCCACATCCCGACGACGTGGAGCTGTTCTGCGGCGGGCTGATGGCGAAGCTTTCGAGCCTGGGCCACCGCACCGGCATCATCGATTTGTCTCGCGGCGAGAAGAGCTCGCGCGGGACGCTGGAGAGCCGGGCCGCGGAGACGGAGGCCGCCTCGCGCGTGCTGGGCCTGTCCGTGCGGGAGAACCTGGGCCTTCCCGATGGCTGGCTCAGCCCGTGGGCTGGCTTCGAGGCCCCTGAGTCCGAGCGCATCCGCGAGTCCGCCGTGGCCCGCGTGGTGGAAGCGCTGCGTCGCTTGCGGCCGGAGCTGGTCATCGTCCCGTGGGAGGAGGAGCGCCACCCGGACCATGAGGCCGCCAGCGCGCTGGTGACTCGCGCGCTGTTCTTCGCCGGCGTGCGCAAGTTCGAGACCGAGCCGCCCGGCGCCCCGTTCACCCCTCGGCAGGTGCTCTACTACCCCCTGCGCCACCTGGCGGAGCCGAGCTTCGTCGTGGACGTGTCCGCCGTCTACGCGAGCAAGACGGCGGCCGTGCGCTGCTACGCGAGTCAGGTGGAACCCCGCCCTGACGCGCCCGCCACGCTGGTGGGCTCGCCGCTGTCGCTCTCCTCACTGGAGGCGCGGGACAGGTTCTATGGCGCCCAGGTGGGTGTCGCCCACGGCGAGCCGTATGTCGTCCGGGAGACGTTGGGGCTCATCGACCCGGTGGAACACTTCCGCCGGAATAGCTTCGAGAAGCCCCTGTTCTTCCCTCACCGCCGATGAGTCCTCCCCTCTCCATCGCCATCACCTGCTTTTCGACCTTCGGCGGCAGCGGCATGGTCGCCACCGGCATCGGCCTGGGCATGGCCGAGCGAGGTCACCGCGTCCACTTCATCGCCCGGGAGCCGCCCGCGCGGCTGGACAGCCTGCCCCGGGGCGTGACGTTCCACGAGGTGACGGAGAGCGACTACCCCGCGCTCCAGCGCTCCGGCACGTACCCCATCGCGCTGGCCTCCAAGATGATTGAGGTGGCCAACACGGAGCGGCTGGACGTGCTGCACGTCCACTACGCGGTGCCGCATGCCACGGCGGCGTGGATGGCGCGCGAGGTGCTGGGAGAGCGGGCGCCGCGCATCGTCACCACCCTGCACGGGACGGACACCACGCTGGTGGGCGTGCATCCCAGCTACCTGCCGATGACGCGCTTCTCCATCCTGCGCAGCGACGCGGTGACGACGCCGTCCGCCTTCCTCCGCGACGCGACGTGGAGCGGCTTCGGGCTGCCGGAGAGCTTCCCCATCGAGGTCATCGCCAACTTCGTGGACACGGAGCGCTATGCCCCCTCGCGGGAGCGCGCGCACCTGCGAGCCCTCTTCCCGGACCTGGGCGAGCACGAGCCCGTCCTCATCCACGTCTCCAACTTCCGTCCCGTCAAGCGCATCACCGACGTGGTGGCCGTCTTCGCGGAGGTCCACCGCCAGTTGCCCTGTCGGTTGGTGATGGTGGGTGACGGACCGGAGCGCGCCCCGGCGGAGCGGATGCTGCGCGAGTTGGGCCTCGCCCATCGCGTGGCCTTCCCGGGCAAGCAGGACCGCTTCATGGAAGTGCTCGCCGCGTCCGACGTCTTCCTGCTCCCCAGCGAACAGGAGAGCTTCGGCCTCGCCGCGCTGGAGGCGCTCAGCTGCGGCGTCCCCGTGGTCGCGAGCGACGTTGGAGGAATTCCAGAAGTCGTCCGCCACGGCGACACGGGGCTCCTGGCTCCGCTGGGCGATGTGCGCGCCATGGCGGGCCACGTGCTCGGCCTGCTGCGTGACGCGGCGCGCTGGAAGGAGTTCTCCGTCCGAGCGCGTGCCGACGTCGTCGAGCGCTTCAGGATGAAGCCGGCCATCGACCGGTATGAGGCGCTCTACCGCCGGCTCGTGAGCGGAGCCCCCCGACGCTGAAGGGGCCCCACTCGCGCCGGGACGACTACTTGTTCTTCCAGTCCGCCAGGGCCTTGGAGACCTGGTTCTTGTAGAAGAAATTCGGGTCCTTCTCGCCCAGGTCCCACGAAATCTGGGCGGCCTTGCGGGCCTCGGCGAACTTGCCGCTGCGCGCGAGGATGTCCGCGCGAATCCACTGGTTGTACCAGTTGGAGTCGAGGGCCACGGACGCGTCCGCGAGCTTCAGCGCCGCGACGTAGTCCTTGGTGGAGTCCGCCACGTAGCGCGCCGCCTGGGCCTGCTCGCTCGCGCTCGTCTGCCCCGCCTTCTCGATGTTGGCCTTGGCCAGCGTGGCCGTGTCCACCTTGATGGGGACGGAGACGCGCAGCTTCTCCCACTCGAGGTCCAGCGAGGTGCTGTCCTCGGTGGTGTTGCTGAAGACGTACGTCAGCCGCTCACGGCTGGGAATGGCCGCGGTCGTCGCGGCGACGGTGGCCACGTCGTTGGCGGGCGAGTACTGCGCCGCCGAGGAGAACAGCCCCAGCTCCTTGTTCAGCATCACCTTCCAGCCCTTCTGCGAGGGCAGGGTGACGATGGAGTAGGTGCCGGCGGGGACGGCCTTGCCGCCGAACGTCACGTCGTGGCTGAAGGTGATTTTCGTGGCCGAGTTGGCGCCCGAGCGCCAGGGCTTGTCCCAGGGAACGAGGTCACCCCAGACCTTCCGGCCCTTCACACCCGGGCTGGAATAGTCGATGGAAACCGAGGTGACACCCACGTCCTGCGCCACCTTGGCGGAGGGGCTGGGAGCGGGCAGCTCGAGTTGGGCGGAGGCGGGCGCGGCGACCAACACCACGAGCGCGGAGAGCAGACATCCGAGGGCAACGTTCTTCATCGTCCTCACATCATCCTTTCTGAACAGAACCTGAGGGGTGCGAAGGCGGGCGGAGTGTATAGACGAGCCCCCCGCTCACCAAACGATTCGGGCGAGCCACCAGACACTCCAGTGACCGAGGTATTCCCGTCGTACCCCGGGAAGACGAAGCTGCCGGGCGAGGATTCCGCATGAAGCTGACCCGGCTCACCGTCCACCACTTCCGGAGCGTGGCTCCCGGCACCGAGCTGACGCCCGGCCCGGCACTCAACCTGGTGCTCGGCGAGAATGGGACCGGGCGGACGACGCTGCTGGAGCTGGTCTCCATCGTCCTCGCCTCCGACTTCGCCAGCCTCATCCATGAGCGCTTCGCGTTGGAGTACGAGCTCGCCTTCCCCGGCATGAAGCTGCACGTCTACGCGCGCAACGACACGCGCGTGCCCGAGCGCACGGAGCCCACCGCGCGGCAGGGCGCGGGGCTGTTGCCCCTGCGCACGCCCACCACCGACTCCGGGCTCCAGCCACTCATCGAGGTGGAGTTGCACTTGTCCTCGCCCTCGGCGCGGCTGGTGATGCGCGCGGAC
Source organism: Myxococcus sp. CA039A (assembly GCF_013336645.1). NCBI lineage: Bacteria > Pseudomonadati > Myxococcota > Myxococcia > Myxococcales > Myxococcaceae > Myxococcus > Myxococcus sp. CA039A. Next base: position 64,104 of record NZ_JABUMQ010000001.1, read on the forward strand.
GCGGAGGGCATCGACTGCAAGGTGGACGGCGTGGCCGCGTGGACGCGCACCATGCACTGGTCGCTCCTGGACCGCTCGGTGTGGACGCTGCTGTTCATGACGGCGCAGTACATCGACGCGGGCATGAAGGAGCGTCTCAAGGAGCTCTTGAGGCGGACCTTCCTGCTGGCGCCGCAGCGCTTCGATGAAGCGCTCGGGATGTTCGAGCGCCTGGGCACCATCCGCTACGCCATGGAGGCGCGCGACGGAGAGGTGTTTCCGCTGGGCTTGATGGCCCTGCCCGGCTGGATGCCCGGGTGGCTGAAGGAGCGCGTGGAGCAGGAGCCGCTCCTCGACGCCCTGGAGCTTCGCCACGACGCGCTGGAGCGCTCCTTCCTCTCGCGCTTCGTGAGCCTGGCGGGCCTGGAGTCGGGACGGCTGCGCGTGGAGGTGCTGGAGAAGCGCTCGTTCGACAACGGAGGGCGCGTGGGGTTCGGCGGCTTCGCGTTCCACTTCGTCCGACGCGACGGGCGCGAGCTGCCGCAGGCGGAGCTGGGCTTCGGCCAGAAGCGGCTGCTGTCGCTCTTGTACTACCTGGACGTCAACGAGGACTTCGCCATCCTGGACGAGCCCGCCAATGGCTTGCACCCGCGCTGGGTGGAGGCGGGCCTGCGCGAGCTGGGCGGACGGCAGGTCTTCCTCGCCACGCAGAGCCCGCTGCCGCTGGAGCATCCCGTGTTCGCCTCCGAGGAGGAGCTGCGCGCGGCGCTCATCCACTGCGCACCGGTGCTGCATGAGGGACACGAGCGCATGGGCTGGGCACACCCGACGCGGCAGCTCGCCGCGAAGCTCTTCGACGCCCACCGCAGCGGCGCGCGGCCCCTGGGGGCCCTGCTGAGGGAACACGCCGTGTGGTGAACGCTGGGGTGCGGCGAATTGTCGCGGCCCACCCTCCGGCTTCCGGATGATTGTCTGGCGCAATGGACGGGCCTGCCCTGCCGTGCTGCGGCAAATGGCCGCATCGGTGCGCTCCAAGCGGTCTGCTACGCCGAGGTGCTGGCGCAGTCATTCCCTCCTGGAGGCCCCGCTTGAAGCCCACTCTCAAGACGTTGCTCGCATTCTCGAGCCTGCTGGTCGGCACCGCCGCCCACGCCCACATCGCCGTCTCCGGCCCCGGCCCCGCAATCGCTGGCACGTCCTACGAGGCGCAGTTCACCGTGGGGCACGGGTGCAGCGGCGCGGACACCTACCGCATCAAGGTCGCCATCCCCGCGGGCGTCACCTCCGTGCGGCCGCTGGACTCCACCTTCGGCAAGGCCGTGGTGGAGAAGGACGCGAACAACAACGTGACGTCCGTCACGTGGACGCGGGGCTCCACCACGGAGGTGTTGCCCGCCGATACACATGCGCACCGGCTGGTGCTGCGTGCCCGCCTGCCGGATGCACCCTTCACCACCGTGTACTTCCCCACCACGCAGACGTGCCGGGATGCCCAGGGCGCCGAGACGATTGTGGAGTGGGTGGGCACGTCGGGGGGGCATGACCACGGGGGTGACGCCGGCACCACGCCGCAGGCGGAGCCCGCGCCCGCGCTGTTCGTCTACCCCAAGCGCACGCCGGGCTGGAACAAGTACACCGTGGAGGAGCACGTTCACGACTTCGCGGTGTTCAGCGACGCGCAGATTGTCTGGGCAGGCAATCGCGCGTTCAGTCCCAACCCCGTGACGAAGGGCCTCATCGAGTCCGACACGGACACGGACGAACTGACGGAGATTCATCCGGGCACGGAAATCTGGGTCAAGTACTGAGGCGGGAGGACACACCATGACTCGCCATCTGCTTGCATTGGCTGCCGCGTGCGCGCTCTGCGCGTGCTCGGACAGCGGCTCGAAGACGCCCTCGGCCATCACGCCGGATTCAGGAGTGCTGCCCACGCAGGGCCTGACGCAACCCACGGGCCTGGAGCGGCCTCCCACGGGCCCGGGACTGCCCGCGGACCTCAAGCCCCCGGGCCGCTGAGCACGGACACCCTCGCCGGGCTCGCTCCGAAACGCGGGGCCGAGCCCGGACAGGTGACCCATCTCCCCGCGGCGGGTCTTCATCAATCCGCCGCGTGAACCAGCGCCTCCAGGTCGCGCTGAAGCGACTCCAGTCCGTCGGAGTCATCCACCACGCGGTAGTACCCACGAATGCGCCCGTCCGCGTCCACGAGGACGAAGTGCTCGCCGTGGAAGATGCTGAGGAAGTCGTCGTCACCCGCGTCCGCGTCCCGCCCCATCATCACGCGGAAGCCCTCCAGCACCGTGGCCTCCACGTCCTCCAGCGGCCCCGTCAGCAGGGACCAGTTGCTCGTGTCCAGATGACGTGTGTTCGCGTACGCGGCGAGCCGCTCCGGTGTGTCGTAGCGCGGGTCCACGCTGAACGAGACGAAGCGCACCGACGACAGCCCCGCCTCGCGCGCCTGACGCTGGAGGCGGGCCATCTTCGCCGTGAGCAGCGGACACACCGTGGGGCAGCGCGTGAAGATGAAGTCCGCGACGACGACCGCACCGCGCAGGTCCGCGTCGGAGAACGGGCGTCCCGTCTGGTCCGTCAGGCGAAAGGTCGGCAGGGCCCCGAACCCGGGCAGCCCCCGCGCCCGCAGTCGAGCGCGTGACTCGCGCAGCAACGGGAGCGCGAGCGCCGCGACGAGCGCCAGCACTCCCACGACGAGCAACCCCACCCAGCGACGACGGCGGTGTTCCAAGACAGGCGCGGCCATGTCAGTTCCTCCCCCGCTCGCCCACGCAGCCCACGCCAAGCACATGAGGGTGGTCCATGGGCAGCCCCGCGAGGGCCGGCACCGGGCCGCTCTCGGAGACCTGTCGCGCGTCCGCCACCAGCGCCTCCACCACACGCGGGGATTCGGTCAGGTCGTAGACGCCCCGAAGCCCACCTGCCTGGTCCACCAGCAACGTGGACCACCTCTGCGACGAGTCACCCTTCACGAGCGCGCCCGCGCTCAGCATCGCCAGCACCTCCGCCTCCCACGAAGTGTCCGCCGCCAGCACATGCCAGGACGTCCGGTCGCTCCCGCCCGCTGCGCCTTCGACGCGCGCCAGTCCTTCGACCCGAGCGAAAGAAGGGCGTGCCACCACGACGAACCGGAAGGGAATGCGCTCGGCCTCCAGTCCGCGCTCCACCCGGGACAGCCGCGTCACGAGGTGCTGGTGGCTGGACGCGCGCTCCTCTGGGAGGAATTGAAGGACATAAGCCCGTCCCCGAAGCTGGCGTGTTCCAAACAGCGCTCCGTCCATGTCCCGAAGCTCGAACCGGGGAAGCTGTCCATGGAGGGGCACGGGGTTGGGAACCCACTCTGTGTCGGCGGGGAGCCAGGACTCCTCCGACAGCACCAGCCTCGCCACCGACAGCATGGCGACACAGAGCGAGAGCAACACGGCGAGACTCGAGACGCCCAGGCACCACCAGGCCCACGAACGCAGCCGGGTGGCACCTCGCGACGGACGCGAAGAGGAAGGACTCATGTCCACACCCTCGCGCAAACGGACCGCGAACACGCTGTGGCAACTTGCCGCGCGCCATGGCGAAGCACACGTCGCTACAAGCTCCCGCGCATCAGGTCCCGCCCTGGAGGGTGAATGAAGAGCGCGATGTTGCTGTGCCTGCTGTTGAGCGCCACACCGACCCCGACGTCGATATCCCCAGCCACGGAGAAGCCCGTCGTCCTGGCGACACCCGTGACGTCCGTGACGAGCACCTCGGGGCGCCTGCGAATCGAAGTACTCGCCGACGCAGTCCCCCTTCGCCGAGGCCCTCAACGCCTGCGCATCCGAGTCACCGAAGTCGCCACGGGCAAGTCCATCCCAAGCATGGTGCTGGCCCTCCAACCGTGGATGCCCACCATGGGGCACGGGCTCGACAGCCCCGCGCGAATCACGCTTCAGGGCACGAGCGACTTCGAGGTATCGGAGCTGGACCTCTTCATGCCCGGCGCCTGGGAGCTGCGGCTCACCCTGTCGGGCTCCGTCGAGGACAAGGCAGTGGTCCGCCTCCAGCTCGCACGCTGAAGCTCACGGCCCTGTCGTGTTCACGCTCAGGGATGCGGCGCACCCGCCATCCGCTGAATCGCCTCGAAGTGCTCGAGCGTGTGCGCCAGCGCGTGCTCCGACACGAAGTCGAGTCCTTCCATCGCGCCCGCCGCCGCCTCCGCGGCCCGCGTGAACATGCGCGCTTCATAGGCCGCCACCGTGCGACTCCAGTCGGAGTCCTCGGTGAGCCCCAGTGCCAGCTCCGCCGCATCCAGCATGGCCATGTTCACGCCCTCCCCGGAGAATGGCGGCATGACATGCGCCGCGTCCCCCAGCAGCGTCACGCCCGGCCGGTGCGTCCACCGATGCCCCACCGGGAGCGCGATGATGGGACGCGGGACGATGGTCTCATTGCTCACATCGATGAACCGGAGCAGTAAAGGTGCCCACCCGGTGAACCGCGCCTTGAGCGCCGCGCGGGCACGCTCGGGAGAGGACAGATCCACCTCGCCGTGTCGGAGCCAGTCCTCGGCCACGCGGAACATCAAGTAGACGCGGACATGCGCGTTGCTGCTGCGCTGCGCGATGAGACCCAGGCAGTCGCCGACCACGGAAACCTTGCCGCGAGGAATGAGCGCCGCGACGTCCGGATGCCGCGCGTCCACGTCGTCGATACTCAGCTCGACGAACATCACACCGGTGTAGCGAGGCTCCTCGCTCGACACGAGCGGCCGCACCTTGGACCACGCGCCATCCGCGCCCACCACGAGGTCGAACTCACCGAGCGAGCCGTGCTCATTCGCAACGCGATAGCGCCCATCCGACAGGGGTTCCACCGCGCGCACCTTGCTTCCCCACCGAATCGTCTCGGGAGGAAGGCTGTCGAGCAGGAGCGTGCGCAGTTGCTCGCGGTCAATCTCGGGCCGGCCACCACTTGGGTCTCCCCCCAACTGGAAGCGCAGCGTCCCCAGATGGTCATAGAGCGCGTCGCCCTGGTCGTCATAGCGCGCGAGCGCCTTGAACCCCGCCTCGAGCCCTGCATGGCGCAGAGCGACCAGGGCCGAGTCCTCGTGCAAGTCCAGCGAGCCACCCTGCGGACGTGACAGCCGGTGCTCATCCAGCTCGAACACCGTGGAGCCAATGCCCCGAGTCGCCAGAATCCGCGCGAGCGTCAGCCCGCCCGGTCCTCCGCCCACGATTCCAATGCGCTTTCCAGTTTGCATAGGCCCCTAATTAATATTACAAAGGGCCCTATGCAACACGAACGCAAGGCTCGCGCCTGGAACCCGGAATCCACGTCGGCTTATTGGATCAACCGCGCATCACGGCTGCTCATGCGGCTGCATGAGTCACGCTTGCGTCCGCTGGGCCTCGGCATGAGCCAGCTCCCGGTCCTGACGGCGCTCGAGGATGGAGGGACGCTGTCGCAGAAGACGCTCGCGGAGCGGGCGCGCGTCGAGCAGCCGACGATGGCGGAGATGCTCGCGCGCATGGAGCGCGACGGCGTGGTCCTGCGCGAGCCCAACCCGGAGGACAAGCGAGCAAGCCTCACCTCGCTGACTCCCCAGGCCCGCGCCCGGCTTCCCGAAGCGAAAGCGGCGCTGATGCGCGGAGAGGACGAGGCGACCGCGGGCTTCACGCAGAAGGAGAAGGCACTCCTGCGTGAGCTCCTGCAGCGCGTCGTTCAAAACCTTGAAACAGAGGGTTAGCGCCGGGTCCCTACTGGGATTCCACCGGAGCAGGGCCGTGCCCGGCGTGGCGCTGACCCTCTTCCTGCCGTCAGGACGTCAGGACACTAGAAGTTGCCGGCGCGGGCCTCTTCGAAGGGCACGCGGTGCTTCATGTACATCGTGTCCAGCATGTGGTTGCCGATGAGGTTGAGGTTGCCATCGGTGAAGCGGTGCACCACGGCGCCCTTGCCGGCGTCCTTCGCGAACGCGACGGGGTCGAAGCTGCCGCCCAGGCCGGTGAGCGTGGGCACCGCGTCCGCGTTGTTGACGTAGTGCACGTACTTCGGTCCGTCCGGGTACTTGGTGGACGCGGCGCCGAAGGTCTCCACGCTCAGCTTGCCCATCGCCTTCTCGACCTGCGCGGGGGACATGCCGTCCTCGATGCGCAGCCGGCGCTCGACGTCGAACAGCGCGCGAGCGGTGATGAGGCCGCCCTGGCTGTAGCCCATCAGGTGGACGTCGCGTCCCGCCTTCAGCTCGCCGTAGAGGGTGTCCGCCAGCGTGTCCACGGCGGGGTTCTTGCCCTTGTCCAGCTTGTCACCCACGCACTGGGCCAGGTCCGCGACGATTCCCTGCGTCGCGTTGTGGATGCCGATGACGCGCGCATCCGCCTTCTCCGCGATGGCCTTCATCTCGCCGAGCTGGTTGGCCGCCGGCGTCATGATGCCGTTGACGTAGAGGATGGTCTTCGAAGGGTTCGGGTTGTCCCGCGGGGTGACGCCGGGGATGTCCTTGAGCGGCGTGCCCGGCGCGAAGGTCTGCCCCTTGGCGCCCATGAGCTTGCCGTCCTGCGTCCGGTCCGGCTTCGAGTCCCCGCCGAACAGCTTCTTGACCTCGCTCAGGTGCGTGGCCTCGAAGACATCCTTGCCCTGCTCCAGGAAGCGCGGGACTTCCTTCAGCCCGTTCTTCGCGGCCTCCACCAGTCCGCCCAGCGGGTTCTTCAGGGACGCGCGCGAGGTCTGCGTCGAGGCGACAGGCGTGGCAGCGGGACGGTTGCGGTCGATGGGGCTCATGAAGGGCTCCCGCCCATGGGGGTGCTGGGCGTTTCCATCATTTTCTCACAGAGCCCGCACGAAGTTGCGTCGCAGGTGGGAACCCGGCCGGTTTCGGGAATGTCTGGGGCGACATCCCTGCGACATCCCTGGAGAAACCATGACGATGAGACCTGTCCTCGGTGTCCTGCTCCTGCTCTGGGGCTGCGCCTCCAGCAGTCCTTCGACGCAGCGCGCCAATTCCAAATCAGGGCCCGCATTCATCGAGAATGATTGGGAAAGGGCGCTTCGGGAGGCGCGGGAGAAGCAGCGGCCCCTCTTCGTGGAGACCTGGGCGCCCTGGTGCCAGTCGTGTCGTTCGATGCGCTCGACGGTGCTGACCTCACCCGCCCTGGGGGAACAGGAGGGCCGCTTCGTCTGGCTCGCCATCGACACGGATGCCCCGGCCAATGAGGCCTTCCTCCAGCGCTATCCGGTGGATACGTGGCCCACCGTGCTCATCCTGGAGCCGGAACAGGGCGCGGTCCTCGTGCGCTCGCTGGGCGGAGTGTCCGTGCCCCAGTTGCTCGGGTTGCTCGCGCAGGGAGAGCAGGCCTTCCAGCGGGGGCGCGCGGGCGGGGAGGAGCTGTCCAGGGCGGACGGGCTCGCGCTCACCGGCCACCACGCGGAGGCAGCGGCGGCCTACCAGCAGGCCGTGGCGCACTGGACGCCCGAGGACTCGCGCCGGGCCAGCGCCGTGGTTTCGTGGCTCAAGTCGCTCACCGCCATGGGCGACGCGGTCTCCTGCATGCGCGTGGCGGCCCAGGAGCTTGGGCACCTGCCCCGCGTGGATGACCGCACCCGGGTGCTGTACGTGGGCATGGGCTGCGCGCTGGATGCGAAGACGGATGAGGCTCGAGCGCTGCGCGAACAACTCGCCCAGGAGGCGGCTCGGGCCCGTGAGGCGCCCGAAGGCACGCTGACGCCAGCGCTGCGCTCCTCGCTCTACGAGGTGGGCTGCGAGGCCCACGAGGCGTCGGGAGACGAGGCGAGCATGCGCGAGCTGGCGGAGACGTGGTGGCGTTTCCTGGAGGAGCAGGCCACACGCGCGCGCAGCGCCGAGGAGCGGGCCGCGCTCGACTCGCATCGGGTGATGGCGGTCGCGCTGCTGGCTCGCCCGGAGGCAGCCCTCTCGCGATTGGAGCGCAGTGAGCGGGAGCTGCCGGAGGACTACAACCCGCCCGCGCGGCTCGCCACGCTGCATCTGATGGCGGGACAGCATGAGCGGGCCCTCGCCGCCAGTGAGCGCGCGTTGTCACTCGCCAAGGGGGCCTCGCGAGGGACGGTCCTCGCGGGACAGGCGCGAATCCTCAGCGCGAGCGGCAAGCGTGCCCAGGCGGAAGCGCTGCTGACGCAGGCGTTGAGCGAGCTGGAACAAGCGTCCGTTCCCAAGAACCACCTGCAGCGACAGGTCCTCGAGCGGGTCCTCTCGCAGCTGCGCGCGGAAGGCGGCCCTCCGTCACCGTGAGCGATGGACGGGTGACGCACAGGGCCTGAGGTGCATCCGCATCAGGCTGGGCGCGCGGTGGACGTTTTCCGCGGGGCGTTGGCGGTCCACGCGACGGGGCCTCGACACGGACATTCGGTGCCGCTGGACGACGAGGTGCACGTCGCCCCGCCGGAAAGTCCATTGCGCTCCACCCGATTCATAGCTAGATATATAGCGCGCTATGAATATGGAGGTGCGACATGGAAGTGGATCTTCTTGCGGGACTTGGCGTGGGCTTTCTGGGCAGCCGTCTCAAGCGACTCGCCGAGCGGATGCAGGCCGACGCGGCTGAAGTGGCCCGCTCGTTGGACCTGCCAGTCCAGCCAGCCCAGATGTCGATGTTGATGACGCTCCGCCTGCACGGCCCGATGACGGTGGGAGAACTGGCCGAACGGTTGCGGGTAGCCCAACCCACGGTGACTCGCGCGCTCGGAACCCTGGAAGACTTCGTTGAAGTGCGGCGCTCGCCGGACGACCAGCGCGCGAAGCGACTGGCGCTGACAGAAAAGGGCGAGGCCCTGATGGTCCGCGTCCAGACGCAGTTGTTGCCGCGCATCGAGCCCGCCGCGGCTTCACTGGTCGAGGGGTTGTCGGGCGACTTCATGCAGGGCCTGACCAGGGTGGAGGCACGGCTGGCGGAGTCCTCGTTGCTGAGCCGGAGCGAAGCCGCCGGTCCGCCCGCGATGTGGGCGCGCGACTTCTCCGACGACCTAGCCGAGGCCTTCCATCGAATCAACGCCGAATGGATTCAGGACATGTTCACCCTCGAGGCGAACGACATCGCCCTCCTGTCGAAGCCGCGGGAGCTGATCCTCGACAAGGGGGGCGTGGTGCTGTTCGCCGAGACACCACGGCTGGGCGTGGTCGGGACGTGTGCCCTGATGGTGTCCAAGGACGGTTGGGTCGAGTTGACCAAGATGGGTGTCTTGAAGAGCGCCCGGGGCCTGAAGGTCGGCGAGTTCCTGCTCGCGAAGACCCTGCAGCGGGCCTCCAGCCTGGGGTTCGACAAGGTCTACCTGTTGACCAACAAGAAGTGCGCTCCAGCCATCCACCTCTACGAGAAGCTTGGCTTCGTGCACGACGCGGAGATCATGCGGCTGTTCGGGGCGCGCTACGCGAGATGTGACGTGGCGATGTCATACAGGCCGAGGGGTGACCTGAAGCCCCTGCCTCCGTCTTCACAGCGGGAGTCATGACCGAGTGGCGGTTCCCGAACGTCGACCTGACCATTCACATGTTTCGCCAGCCCGGCGGCGCCTGAGCTGGCTTCGACACGCGCGCAACCTTGATTCGGCTACCTCGTCACGAGATGCTCCCAGCAGATTTTCCCCGCGATGGAGTTCATCATGACGAGCCTGGCAGCGCTTCCCACGGATCAAAAGAAGATCAACTGTGTCTGGATTGGGAACGGACTGATCAGCTGCCAGTCGGCGTTCAACATCCTCAGTTGGATATCGTGTGGCTGGACGGTCACCATCTACAAGCACCCTGCCCCGCAGGGGAATGCCGCCGTGAGCGCGATCTTCCACGAGGATGCCCGTTCCGCGCTCGAGTCCCCCAAGGTCACCGAGGAGACCCTCTCCGTGGTTTCCCTCACGGACGCTCTCGAAGCCGCGACCACGGTCATGCCAACCACCCGGGCACTCCTGCGTCGGTGGATTGGTGACATCGGCGTCGGCTACACCAGCTACGCCATCGGAGACCTGACCAAGTCATTTATCGCAGGCACTCGCGTGGGCATCGTGCTCGACCTGAAAATCGGCCCCAGCCAATGGGTCCATGATTATCCGTCAAAGCCATTCACCGAAACCTTCATCAGCTTCTCCCGAACGGGTGCTTTTGATGTGGAGAACCAGTGCCTGGGCAGCCTCAACCTTGAAGTTTCAAACGAGTACGGCCAAATCTTCGACCTGAGCGCGAGCGGCCTGGAAAACGCCACCTTCGACCAGCAAACCAATGCAGAGGCGGTTTTCGGCTCCATCACGAGCAAGCACCAACTCGCGTTCAATAATTTGAAACGCAAGCGGAAGGGTACGGACGTGAAGACAACGGACAGCACCAAATGGGAGTTCTTCGAGATTGGCAGCAACAAGAACTCAGGTCCGTTTCGCGTCTACCAGAAGCCGGGTTACTTCAACTGGAAACAGGGAGAGTACCCGGAGCAGAAGAAGGAGAATCTGGTGCTTGTCGCCGATGAACTGAAGCGCGACCACGGCACCATGCAGAACACGCGCGTACCCGCTCCATTCAAGCACGACAGCAACTTCTACCTTCAATACATCCAACCCCTGGCCCATGAATCCATCAAGGACCTCAGAACGACGATTGAGAAGATCGACAAGGAGATCCAAGAGGGCAAGAAGCTATAGCCTCATGTCGAGCGGACAGGTCCCCGACGCACAGGGCCCACCAGCCACGGCGAACACCTCGATTCGAGTGAGGGTCGCCGTTCGGCCAGTTCGGCGCGGTCTGGCTGTCGGGGCGGGGCATCCGACCTCGAGGCTCACTTGCCGCCGCGAACCGTCACGCCGAGCCGTTTCATCATCGTGCGCACCGTGCCCCCGGGGTCCTTCGCCGTGCCACGGCCGACTTCACCCAACAGGCGCGCGGCCTCCGAGGCATTGCCGCTGGCGCGCCGCAACGCGGCTTTGAGGGCCATGCGCTCCAGTCGCTCGATTTCGGCGCGCAGGTTCATCGTCCCCAGCGTCACCCGGCGCTCGACCTCGTGCTCGGACACCAGCGCGGAGCTGCTCGCGCGCTCGCGCTGCCACAACCGCCGCGGCAGATCCGACACGAGCAGTTCGTCCCCGGCGCGCTTGGCCACCAGCGCGCCGTAGATGACGTTGCGCAGTTCGCGGACGTTGCCGGGCCACGGATAGGCGCGCAGCACGTCGAGCGTCTCGGGTGTCGCGCTCCGGACGCGCGGACTGTCCGGCGCCGGCTCCTCGACGGCGTAGTAGCGCTCCATCCAGTGCAGCACGAGTGGCGCCACGTCCTCCTGCCGCTCGCGCAAGGGGGGCAGGTGAATCTGCACCGTGGCGAGGCGCTCGTAGAGGTCCTCGCCGAACAGGCCGCGCTCGATGAGTTGTCGCAGGTCCCGGTTGGTCGCCGCGAGGATGCGGAAGTCCACCTTGCGCCACGCGTTCTCTCCCAGTCGCGAGATGACCCGGTCCTCCAACACGCGCAACAGCTTCGACTGGAGCGCATGCGGCGTGTCGTCAATCTCGTCCAGCAGCACCGTGCCGCCCTCGGCCGCGGACACCAGTCCGTCATACCCATGGACCGCGCCGGAGAAGGCGCCCTTCGCGTAACCGAAGAGCTCGCCCTCCATGAGTTCATTGGGGATGGCCGCGCAGTTGATGGGCACGAACGTGTGCGAGCGCCGCTCGGACCACTCGTGGATGAGCCGTGCGGCGACCTCCTTGCCCGTCCCCGTCTCTCCGGTGAGCAACACCGGCATCGAGGTGCGAGCGGCCTGGGCGAGCTGGGCGAGCAGCGCCTTCGCCGCCGCGCTGTGCGCGATGAGCGTCCCGGGCACCTTCGGCGCCGGAGCCTCGATGAGGCTCTCCTCCAGCCGCCGCAGCAGCCGCGCCTCCCAGCCGCTCGTTCCCTTCCAGAACACGTCCATGGCCCCCTGCTCCACCGCGAGCCGGAGCGCGTCGACGGGGACGGCCCTTTCACACAGCCACAACCACCGCCCCGTCTTCGGCGCGCTCGCGAGCCGAGGCTGCGCGGAGCACACCACCGTCACCCGGGGCTCGGCTCCTCCGAGTCGCCAGCCCGCATCATTCAAATGCTGGAGCAGGGCTCGTCCTGGAGCAGGACCTTTCCAGAGGAGTTTTCGCATTCCACGATTCAAACATGGAAGGGGCATGATTTGAATCAGGTGTCGGTCACGCGACTCCAGGAGTTCCAGCCACTTGGCCCTGGCAGGGCGCATGCACTGAGGGGGGCACCCGCATTCCCGCGGGCCGTGGGAGAAGGGCCTCATGGAATACAACGTGGTTCTGGTCGGGGTCGCGCTGCTGCTGGGTATCGGGCTGGTGCTCGTGCTCAGCGGCTTGCAGGTGATCGGCGAGAACGAGTCGGGGTTGGTCATCAAGAAATACGGCGCGCCGCTGCCGCCCGGAAGGCTGGTCGCGCTGGAGGGCGAGGCCGGCTACCAGGCGCAACTGCTCCCACCGGGGTGGCACTTCGGCTACCCGTTCTGGCGCTTCAAGGTGACGCACGTCCCGGTGGTCGTGGTGCGGCAGGGACACATCGCGCTCGTCGTCGCGAACGGCGGCGCGCCGATTCCGGCCGGAAACATCCTCGGTCGCGAGGTGGGCTGCGACGACTTCCAGGACGCGCGTGCGTTCCTCGACGATGGCGGGCAGAAGGGCCGCCAGCTCGCCTTCCTCACCGCGGGCACCTATCGCATCAACCCCGCGCTGTTCACCGTCATCACCCCGGAGAACGCGGAGGAGTTCGACATGTCCGCCGAGGACCTGGAGGTCTTCAACATGGGCCTGGACAAGGTGGGCATCGTGACGACGTTGGACGGCCGCCCCATTCCGGCAGGGGACCTGGCGGGCGCGCCGGTGGACGGACATGACTCGTTCCAGAGCGCGCAGCGCTTCCTGGACGAGGGGGGCTGCCGAGGCCTGCAAGAGCAGGTGCTGCTGTCGGGCTCGTGGAACCTCAACCCGTGGTTCGTGCGGGTGGAGCAGACGCCGATGACGGAGGTCCCCATCGGCTACGTGGGCGTCGTGGTCAGCTACGTGGGACGCGAGCACCTGGACGTGTCGGGAGACGAATTCACCCATGGAGACCTCGTCGAGCGCGGGCGCAAGGGTGTGTGGATTGAGCCGCTGCTGCCCGGCAAGCACCCGCTCAACACGCGGGTGATGAAGGTGGAGTTGGTGCCCACGACGAACATCGTCCTCAACTGGGCCCAGCGGACCGAGCAGCACAAGTACGACGAGAAGCTCAGCCCCATCACCGTGCGCTCGATGGATGGGTTCAGCTTCACGCTCGATGTGTCGCAGATCATCCACATCAGCATGAAGCAGGCGCCGCGCGTGATTTCCCGCGTGGGCTCCATGCAGAATCTGGTCGACCATGTACTTCAGCCCACGGTGGCCAACTACTTCCGCAACTCCGCGCAGCAGGTGTCGGTGCTGGAGTTCCTGTCCGCGCGCACGGACCGCCAGCGAGAAGCGTATGAGGCCATCCGCGGCGCGTTGGGCGCGTATGACGTCGAGTGCATCGATACGCTCATCGGCGACATCCAGCCGCCCGCGGAGCTGATGAAGACGCAGACGGACCGGAAGATCGCCGAGGAGCTCCAGCGCACCTACGAGGTGCAGCGCGAGGCGCAGGTCCGGCGCCGCGAGTTGGAGCGCGCGACGTCGGTGGCGAACATGCAGGGCGAGGTGGTGCGCAGCGAGCAGATGGTCGCCATCAGCGAGAAGGGTGCGCTCGCCGTGGAGGAGACGGCCAAGGGCGAGGCCGCCCGCACGCGGCTGCAAGCGGAGGCGGAGGCCCACGGCATGAGGCAGCGCGCGGAGGCGGAGGCCCACGGCATGAGGCAGCGAGCGGAGGCGGAGGCGACGGCGAAGCGACTGCACGGCGGCGCGGAGGCCGAGGCGACGCGGCTCGTGGGCGAGGCGAAGGCGGAGGCGTATCGGACCGGCGTGACGGCGCTCGGTGCCCAGGCGTTCACCGCGGTGCAGTTGGCCACGGTGCTTGCGCAGCACGGGGTCAAGCTCGTCCCGGAAATCGCGTTGGGTCAGGAGGGAGCGGGAGGGCAGGGGCTGCTGGGTGCGCTGATGGCGCGGGTGCTCCAGAGCGGGGCCACGCCGCAGGTGCCGCAGCGGCCTTCGAAGCCGCCGCAGGCCAACGGCATGGTGCACGGCCCCAAGGAGGCGTGAAGTCCTGATGGCGAAGGCCGCGCACCCACGGAAGGACGCGGGTGCGCGGAGGGTGTCGAGCGTGGGAGGTCTATTGGCCGAAGCGGAGAGACAAGAACTGCTGCGGGCGCTCCGGGCGCTCCCTCAAGGCGCCGGGCCCGCCGCGTTGCGCGGCCTCGCCACGCTCCTCGAAGCCGCGGTCGAGGTGGAGGCGGAGGTCGACCCGCGCATCGCGGACGAGCTCATCCGGGTCCTGGGCCCGGTGATGGGGGAGGATACGCCGGTCACCGTCGCGGAGGCGGCGGCGGTCGCGACCGGAAGTGATGCGAAGGTCCTCGTCGCCATGCTGCCGGGACTTCGCGGAGCCCTCTCGGAGCTGCGTGCGCTGAAGGTGGGGCTCACCGGGGAGTGCGTTGGCGCGCTGTCACGGGCGGAGCTGCTGCTCCAGCAGACGCCAGCCACCGCGACCCGGCTGGCGTTGGAGAGCGCCATGGCGGGGGCGCGCACGAAGCTCGCGAGCGAGCTCTCCCGGCTCCATGCGCCTGTTCCCATCACGTCAGCGGAGGTGCTTCCCATCGCACGCTGGGTGCTGGGAGACGGACCTCCGCCCGCGGGCGCGGCGGTGCTGGAGCTGGCGCGGCGCCTGGATGACTTCTGTCATCGCGCGCCATTGACGCCCCTCGACCTCGAGGAACTCCGAGTGCTCGCACGGAAGGCGGATGCGGAGCGCGAGTCACCTGGATGGCCCTGGGTGCTGGAACGACTGCGCACGGTCAGACCGCGATTGATGCCGCGGCGAGTGCTGCCCCCTCTCTATCGGTCCCTGGCTGGGGCCCAGGTGGAGGTCACCCAGGGAGCGTTGTCGCTCGAGGACCTGTTGCGGTGACTCTGGAGCGCCGCCCCACCGCCATTCGGACCCGCCTTGTCCGAATGAGGGCCGATTCCACCCTATATGCCTCCTACCGTGCGCCTCGCCCTCCCCCTTCGGGGAATGACACAGGAGTGAACGTGAACAAGGAGCAAGCAGTGGTGCAGAAGGACGTCGTGCCGGCCCGGGACGGAGCACGTGCCTTCGATTTCTGGGTCGGCCGGTGGGACATCCACAATCGACGCCTGCGCGAGCGGCTCAAGGGCTCCACCGAGTGGGTCGAGTTCAAGGCCACGAGCGTGGCCCGCCCGCTTCTGGGCGGAATGGGAATCGAGGACGAGTACCGCACCGACTACTGGAGCGGCTTCATCGGCTCCGCGTTCCAGTTCTTCAATCCGGAAACGAAGCAGTGGTCCATCTACTGGGTGGACAACCGCCGCGGCGCCCTTGAGCCGCCCGTGGTCGGCTCGTTCACGGACGACGTTGGCATCTTCGAGGGCGTGGACACCTTCGAGGGTCAGCCCATCCGCGTCCGCTACACCTGGTCGCGCGTCACCACGGCGAAGCCGCGCTGGGAGCAGGCGTTCTCCTCGGACGGCGGGAACACGTGGGAGACGAACTGGGTCATGGATTTCTCCCGGGCCGATGGCTAGGGCCTGAGAATACGAACTCCAGAAGCGGGCGTCCCCCTTACGCCCAGCTCCCGGAGTCCGCGTGGACGAGGGCTACGGCTGGGCGAGTTCGTTGAAGATGAGCAGGCCGCGCGAGGAGTCCGCCGCGTACACATACCCGTCGCCGGGCACGCGAATGCCGAGCAGCCCCTCGAAGGGGCTCTCGGTGCGGTAGGGGTCCGCCTCGCGGAAGGTGTTGTAGTGGGCCACCTGCCGGGGGCGCGTGGGATTGGACACATCCAGCACACGCACGCCGTCCTGGTACCAGGCGATGTAGAGGAGATTGTCGCGCAGGAGGAGGTTGTGGATGGAGGTGAAGGGCCGGTGGGTGCGGAACTCGCCAATCTTCACGATGCGCTCCGGACGGGTGACGTCGAGCACGCGCAGATGGGCGTACTGGAACTCTCCGCCCTCGAAGGCGATGGTCCGCCCGGCGAAGGTACCCACCGCGCTGTGGTGCGCGAAGGTGAAGTCCGGACGGACGTACCCACCCAGCTCGCGGACATGGTCCAGGTCGGTGACGTCCACGACGAAGTAGCCGCGGAAGGCATCACTGACATACAGGCGGTTCTCGTACACGAAGGTGTCGTGGGGACCGCCCAGGAGGGCCGCGTCGGGCAGCGCGATGACCGTCAGCAGACGCGGCGACAGCGGCTCCGAGATGTCATGCACGAAGGTGCCGGTGCCAGGCGCCATCGAGTAGAGCCGGTCTCCATCAACAAGCACCGTATGTGTCCCCGTGCCTCCCGTGGTGAGGCCACGGATGAACAGGGGCTCGGCGGGCTGGGAGATGTCGTAGACGAGCGTCCCCGAGGTGTTGCTGGCGATATACAGGGCATCACCCTTGGCCCAGACCCCGTTCCAGGTGTTGTCCCCGGGGAGGGAGAGGGTCTTCTTGAGGACGGGCGCGCGCGGGTTGCTGACGTCGAAGATGGAAAGGCCGCCCGTGCGGACCTGCTTGGGAATCGAGACGACGTAGGCGTGCCCCTTGGTGACGTAGAGGTCCAGGGGGTGGCCCAGGGGAGTGTAACCCTCGGAGAGCAACTCCAGGCCACCGGAGGACTCGGGCTCTCCTCCCCACCTGGAGACCCGATGCGCCTCGAAGGTTCCCGACCGGATGAGCCGCGCCCGGTAGCAGTAGGCGAAGCACCCGGTGATGATGTCGGTCTCCTTCTGCTCGCAGCCCGCCAGGGTGATGGCGGCCGTCGAAGCAGGAGCGAAGCCACGCACGAAGAAGCGCCCAGGTCCCGTGTCCCTCAGTGGCAAGGGCACATAGAACATGTTGCCGCCATCCTCCGTGAAGTGGACGCCCCCCACCTCGATGACGGCGTTGCCCCCGTCCGGAACGGGCCGTGCGTCCCGGAGCGGGTACAAGTAGATGGACCCGGCCTCCACCTCGGACAGCGAGCCGAGATTGCACTGGGAGAGGTCGAAGCGGGACAGCTCCTCGCACGTCGTGGCACCCGCGTCCCGGGTATCGAAGGTGCACGGCGCGAAGGGTCCCGTGTCCAGGATGTCTCCGCGCTCTTCGAGCTCGGTATAGGTGCCATCCCAGACCACGGGTCCCGCGTCGGGGAGCCCCGCATCAGGCGACCCGGAGTCGGAGGAGTCCGGGTCGGGTGAGTCCTCACAGCCAGAGAGACACACGGACATCAACAGCAACCCGGTGGACAGCAGGACCCGAAGGGACATCGCCATGTGGAACCTCCTGGAAGGCCACCATGAAGGGGCATGGGTGCCATTCCGGAGGAGACGACGCTGCCGCGCGTTTTCCCTCAGGCCTTCGATGAAACCCCATCCGCTGGTGGCACTGCCCGCGTGCCCAGAAGCCAGCGGAGGGTGACGCCCGAGGCCCTCAGGCGTTCGGGCATCACCCTCCCTCAAGCGGCGCCTCTCACTGGCAGTTCGGAGGTCCCATGCAGGAGAAGGTCAGCGTCACGTCCGCGTTGGCCTCCTCCGGCGTCGCGAAGCACTCGCCCCTTTCCTCCACGGCGTTGCAGACGCCCCGGGGGCACTGAGCCGCCGCGTTCTCGCGGGCATCCCGGCTCGCCGAGAGATAGGCCCCAGCGCACCGCGGGTGGACTCCGTACCCTGCGACCACGCGTCGCTCGGGCTGACACGTGCAAGCGGTGACCGAGGGACAGTAGGTCCGCGTGCCATCGCACTCCACCCATCCTCCGTTGTCCACCCCGGAGGTACAGACACCGCTCGCGGAGCCGCAGGACACCGTGGTGTTCGTGCACTGCTGCGTCACCTGACACGACAGCTCCGCTTCGCGGCTCTCCAAAGTGAGGCCGTCGCCGCCCGGCGACTCAGCGCCACAGGCCGACAGCGTCGTCGCCACCAGGAATGCGGCACAAACCAGGCGCACATCGAATTGCATTCGCATGCCAATACCCCCGTCGTCGTCATTCAATGCGTCAATGTCACACAGCCATCACACGGCCCATGGATTCGCGAGGCATCGCCACGACGCGCAAGCCCCGGCGCCCGAATCCACATGGGAATGCGAGATACCACCCACAACGACACCGGGCCGCATCCGCATCACCTTGTGAATCGAGAGCGACGGGAGTCTGCACTTGCGTGCCTGGGCAGGGCAATCCCTGAATTCTGGGTTGCACATTCTCGAAGCCCCCTGAGCGCATGGAGGCCGTCCTCACGGCCAGGTCCCAAGGTCCCCGGGGCCGCCGCCCCGGAAGCGAATCCCCCGCAGGTGGAGGGCCCCATCGACAACGAGGGAAGGAGGACCGCGCACCGCATTGCCTGCAACGAGAAGTTCTGTCTGTCGAAGAGCTCCGACGAACTCCTTGCATGCGAGCACCTGAATTGCCTGAACGACTCCCTGGTCGCCTCCGACCTCAAGGGCTACGCCTCAGCTGTCCGGAGCGTCGAGCATCCGCAGAAGCAGAGCTTGGAGGCGCTGCTGGTCCGCGGTGTTGAGCCGCTCCGTGAGTGGTGCGAGCGCCTGTTGGACTTGTGAATACAGGCGCTCGACGAGCTCCGCGCCCTGGTTCGTTAGAAAGACGTCGATGGCCCTGCCGTCTTCCGCGCTTGGCGAGCGCGCTACGAGCCCTCTCTTCTCAGCCCGGTCGATGAGTCCCGTCATCGTCGACTTCTCAAGGCCCAGATAGTCGGCGAGCGCGACCATGCGGAGGCGCCGGTCCCGGAGTATTCCGCAGACTCGAAGCAGGGTGAGGGACAGGTCGTTTTCGGCGCCGAGCCTGTTGAGCACGGAGGTCGTGACGAAGGCGGCGCGTACGAGGGCGTCCACCAGCCCCTCGTTGGGCACGGAGGATTGTGTTGGCTTCTTCATTGGGGATTCATCTTGACGTAGTTCGTATTACGAATCAAATTTAGTTCGCACTACGAATCTACTCCAGTGGAGGGGAATTCATGAAAGCCGCCGTCATCACCTCGTTCGAGCACCCACCGCGCTACGAAGACTTCGCTGACCCCGTTCCCAAGGGCCGTGACGAGTTGCTCGTCGACGTGCTCGCTGTCGGTCTGCATCATCTCACCCGCGCGAGGGCCGAGGGCTCGCACTACACGAGTACCAGCGTCCTCCCGCTCATCCCGGGTGTCGACGGCGTTGGGCGCGGTGCTGACGGCAAGCTGCGCTACTTCGTGGTCGACGGCACGCAGACAGGCTCGATGGCCGAGAAGGTGGTGATAGAGGTCGACCACAGCATCGTGCTCCCGCGCGATATCGATGCGATGACCGTCGCGGCGGCGATGAACCCCGCCATGGGGGCATGGCTCGCGCTGCGATGTCGAGTGCCCTTCAAGAAGGGGCAGAAGGTCCTCATCCTGGGAGCCACGGGGAATGCTGGAAGCATGGCCGTGCAGATAGCCCGGCACCTGGGGGCGCGGCAGATCATCGCGACAGGTCGTGATGAGAAGAAGCTCGCGAAGCTGCCCGGACTCGGTGCGACGGAGGTTGTGGCGCTGGGGGATGCTCGACTGGGGTCCCTCGCACGCGAGGTCGATGTCGTGCTCGACTTCATCTGGGGGGAAAGTACGCCACAGGCCATGGACATGGTTGTCAGAGCACGTGCGGACCGAGAGCGACCGCTTGCATGGGTTGAAATTGGCTCGGTTGCAGGGCAGACCGCCGCCATTCCGGCAGCCCTTTTGCGTGCTTCGCGTCTCCAGCTGATCGGCAGTGGGCTTGGGTCGGTGCCAGGTCGCGATATCGTCAAGGAACTGCCGGCGCTCGTGAAAGAGATTGCGCGCGGTACGTTTCACCTCGATGTGAAGGCGATGCCTCTCTCCGACGTGGAGCGAGCGTGGACCGAAGCAACGCACACGAACGAGCGCATCGTCCTGACTCCATGAGGGCTGTCTCCGCTCTCCGGCTCGTCGACAAAGAAGAAGTATCAGTTAGCGGATGGCGAGATCTTCTTCGCGGCGGGGAATGGGGAGTCGAACGCGAGCAGCGTGGTCAACATCTCCTGTGGTTCTCCATCGCCTGAGACCGTGGACCGCTGTGTTGACCCCTCCAGCAAAAGGAGATGCCACTGAGCGCCTCCTTTCAGCGGCTGTGCTCACCCAAGTGACGAGCACGATGGTGCTGGCATGGGACCCTGAATGGGCGTCTTCACGTCCGACAATCATCGGGACGACGTATCGAAATTCGCGGATACCGGCACGTTCGAGGAATCTCGGAGGGGAGCGTTCTTCTCATGATGCCAGGGGCACGGGTAGTCCCGCGCCGCCCCTCAGTGCCGTGACGGAGGAAGCGGCTCGTGGGGCTCCTCGGAGACCTGCTGCTCCACCTGCTTCCTCACCAGCCGCTTCGTCGCGGTCTCCTCCTCTTCCGTCCGCTGCCGCCGCCGCACCAGCCCCTGGCTCTCATCCACGAACCAGAAGATGACCCGGAAGAAGGCGGCGATGACGGTGACGAGCAGCGAGGACAGCAACCACTCCAACGCCCACCCAGGCCAACCACCCACCACCACGTCGATGGCGTACGTCCCCGTGAGCGGCACCAGCACGAAGGCCACGTAGTGCGACAGGCAGTAGGGACACGACGCCAGATATCCCCACCACGTGTCCTTGCCACCCAGCCGCTCGCGCAGCGGCGCGAAGATGCGCTCGCGGGCGATGGTCTGCGACACCCCCATCACCACCGCAGACACCGCGAAGAGCTGGAACAGGTTCTCCATCCCCCCAAGGTGGCGATGACGGGGCGAGACAGGGACGCACGTCGCACAACCGCCACCTCGCTCGCCTGGATGCCGCCACGTGCCCCACCCGCTCCCACTGTCGGCCGGAAGACAGTCGGAAGAGTCTTCGAAATACCCCCCTGTAAAAACGAAAGGGTGCCGCCCTTAAGCACCCTCCCCCCTTGATGCAAACCCGCGCATTCACTTGGGAACGCTTGGGAAGGGCCGTGGCACATGCATTGCGAAGGACCCGTCCCGTGCCGCCGACGCGCGGCTCCCACCGGCCCCCTTCCCCGAGAGACGCCATGCAGGAAACCTCCCACTTCTCCTCCCCGGATTCCCTCTCCACGTACCTCTCGGAGATCAACCAGTACCCGCTGCTGACGCAGCCGAAGGAGCAGGAGCTGTCGCGCCGCTTTCGCGGGGGAGACCTGATGGCCGGCCACCAGCTCGTCACGGCCAACCTGCGCTTCGTGGTGAAGGTGGCCTACGAGTACCGCTCCTACGGCCTGAAGATGTCGGACCTCATCCAGGAGGCGAACATCGGCCTGATGAAGGCCGTGCAGAAGTTCGACCCGGACAAGGGCATCCGCCTCATCTCCTACGCGGTGTGGTGGATTCGCGCGTACATCCAGAACTGCATCCTGCGCAACTGGAGCCTGGTGAAGCTGGGCACGACGCAGGCGCAGCGCCGGCTGTTCTTCAGCCTGGCGCGCACCCGCCGCGAGCTGGAGCGCATGGGCGCCGGCGACGCGAGCGTCGTCAACGCGGAGGAGATTGCCCGCAGGCTGAACGTGAAGGCCTCCGAGGTGCGCGAGATGGAGCAGCGCATGGGCGGCCGGGACTTGTCGCTCGACGCGCCCGTGGGCGAGGACGGCGACGCCACCCACCTGGACTTCGTCGAGTCCTCCGCCGCGTCCCACGAGGACGAGGTGGCCGACCGCCAGCAGGCGGGCCTCACCCGCGACCTCGTGCAGCGCGCCCTGCGCCGCCTGGACCCGCGCGAGCGCTTCATCATCGAGAACCGGGTGATGGGTGACGCGGAGATGACGCTCAGCGAGCTGGGCGAGCACTTCGGCTTCTCCCGCGAGCGCGCCCGTCAGCTCGAGATTCGCGCCAAGGACAAGCTCAAGGCGGAGCTGGCCCTCCTGATGGCCGACGCGGGCCTGGACGCCGCCGCCCTCGCCTGACCCGCACCGACGCCCTCACGGGGTCGCTGACTCACATCGAGTCCGCCTTTCGAAAGAAGGGCGGACTCATTCGTTTCCAGGCCCTACGTCCCTGGCCTGCTCGCCGGGGGTCCACCCGACCTCCTCCTCCGGAAATGCGCGCGAGGCCGAAAATCCGGCCCGCGCGGCGCCGTGGGCCCTTTCCCGTCGACGCGCGGCCTCCCCACCCGAGGCCCGCTGTCCGGGACGGCCCCTCCCGCGAACCCTCCAGGTCAGTCCCCTGATTCCACGTCCATGCTCCGCGCGCCTCGGGGGCAGGACGTCCTACGTGCGCTGACGCCCGCGAAGCGCACCGCCGGAATCCGCCCCTTCGCGTGACATCAAATACAGACGCACGGGGTTTCAACAGACATCCTCCTCACCAAGTCAGACAAACCCACCCCCATTGACACACTGGCTTTCCCTGTTACTGTTTGACCATCTCGCGAATCAATCTTCGCGTGAACCATTCAGCGGCTGTGGCGAACGGTCGGCGGTTGGATCTTCGCTCGCGAAAACCCCGGCGGCCCTCCGGGTCTCACCACTCTCATCAATCACAGACACGCCCGGCGGGCGTGCTGGAGGAGTCTCGTCTTGGGCAAGTTGGGAGGCACCTTGGAGCTGGTCCGCAGGCGTCTGGATGAGTTCATCCGGAACGCGGAGGCGGCGCCCCGGCAGGAGCCGTGGGTCGTCCTCTCCAACCTGACGGACAGCGAAGGGCGTCCCGCGGCGCCCGCGCGAGACGCGGTGGTGATGTTCCTGGCGAACATCCGGCACGAGACCATCGTCAGCACCTACAACCGCAACGTGCCCGTGTCGCCGGACGCGTACGGCCTCATCGCGCCACCGCTTTTCATCGACCTCTTCGTCCTGCTGTACGCCAACTTCGAGGACCAGGCGTACCCCGTGGGGCTGGAGGCCATCTCCCACGTCATCAGCTTCTTCCAGCAGACACCCTGGTTCACCCAGCAGAGCCTGCCGGGGCTGGACCCGGACATCGACAAGCTCACGTTCGAGTTCGTCGACCTGGACCTCCTGGGCCTCAACCACCTGATGGGGCTGGCGGGTGTGAAGTACCTCCCCTCCGTCTTCTACAAGGTCCGGATGATTCCCTACCGGGGCGAGGCCATGCAGGGCCAGGTGTCCGCGGCCAAGGGTGTCGAAGCGCCCGGCCGGCCCCAGGGGATGCAGCCATGAGGCGCTTCCGACGCGCCAACGAGCGCTCCCTGGATGGCCCCCTGCGGCTGCGGCAGGGCGACCTGCCCCGCCTCGCCAGGGCCCTGGCCACGAACGCGTCGCTCGACGACTACGACGTGCCGCCGCGCCGCTACACCTTCGAGCGACTGCTGTCGGTGGACCTGCGGCACACCTACTTCAACCGCTCCGAGGGGCGCTGTCCGGCCCTGGTCTGCCGGCCCACGGCGGCGACGGCGGCGACGCTCAGGGACCTGGGCCTGCTCTTCCGCGACGAGGGCACGGCCTTCTCCGTCCTCTACGACTTCAACCGCCGCGCGCAGTTGCTCAAGGCGATGGAGCGACGCGAGAAGGCGGGCCAGTGGACGTGGCTGTCCTTCGTGCTGATTCCCGACACGCCCTTCTTCGTCAACTTCACCGACCTGCCCAGCGACTTCCAGCCCGCCTCGGACAACCTCTACTTCAGCAACCGCCAGGCCCACTTCGCCGGACAGCCGCCGGAGCCCACGGACCAGGAACTCCACTGCACGGCCACCAGGACCTTGCCCATCCTGCTCAACCCGGGCGAGCAGGTCACCGCCGCCAGCCGACAGCGCGTGGCCCAGGTGCAGATGCAGGTGCCGCTGCTCCCGGAGACCGCCGAAATCGTCCTGCTCGACATCTCGGGGGAGGAGGTCCTCTGCAAGCCGTGCAGCATCCCGGTCACGCTGCTCTTGGGGAAGCAGGCGCCCTCCGCCATCTCCTGTCAGCAGGTGCGCGTGGCGCGCGGGCCCGGCATTCCCGAGCAACGCGTGGGCGACTTCGCCTACCTGGACCTCGCGGCCCTGCCCGAGGGCCTCTACACCGTCCGCCAGCTCGACCTCGACGGCGGGATACTCATCGAGAGCAAGGTCCTCTACACCCAGGCGTACCCGACGCCGCTGGCCTTCCTCGACCTGGTGCTGGCCAAGCCGAACCCCGACGACACGGGCCTGTATCCCCTGTGTGATTTGCACCTGGGCGCGGAGCAGACCCGCGTCGTCCCGCTGCGCGCCGAGCTGCGCTTCGAGCGGCGGAAGACCCGCTGGTGCTACTTCGTCGTGCCGCCCCAGGGCGTCCGCTACGACGCGCTGCGACTGCTCGACGTCGGCTCGTCCCAGCCCGTCACCTTCTCCGGCCCGGTGCCCGTCCAGGTCCCCGGCGCGGGAGTGACCTACCGCTTCATCGCGGACCAGGACCTGCCGCTGCAGGAGGTCCCCGACTACGTCTTCGAACTCCAGGGGACGCGCGAACAGGGCCTCTTCGAAAGCACGCTGATGTCCAACGTGCCCGTGGCCTCGCCCGCGCTGGTGCTGCCCCGGGTGGGCCCGCTCCCCGGTGTCCCGCGCGGCACCAGACCTTCCGGCATGCCCCAGGGGCCACGGCCCTCCCCCCTCGATCGGCGGGATTACTCGGACATCTACCTGAACCTCTGAACCCCGAAGCCCCACCCACGAAGCGAAGAGAGGACCCGATGCCCATCAGGACAGCCCGTAAAACCCCCGGCGTCTATGTCACCGAGTTGGACGCCTTCCCGCCCTCCGTCGTCGGCATCCAGACGGCGGTGCCCGCGTTCATCGGCTACACCAAGACGGCGACGCTCAGCGGCAAGCCCATTCCCAACAAGCCCGTCCTCATCAACTCGCTGGCCGACTACCAGCAGATTTTCGGCGGGGCGCCGGATCCGACGTTCGACCTCACCGAGGTCACCGACACCACCAAGCAGAAGTCGGGTGACTACGACTTCAAGGTGTATGACAGCGCCGGCGCCACGCCTGGCTGGAAGTACTACGACCTGGTCCCCAAGGCGGGCACCAAGTACGTCCTCTTCAACAGCCTGCGTCTGTTCTACGCCAACGGCGGTGGCACCGCGTACATCGTCTCCGTCGGCGACTACACGAGCACGCTGGATGCGCCCACGCTCGTCGGCGGCCTGGACATCATCGCCGAGCAGGTGGGCCCCACCATGCTCGTGGTGCCGGACGCGGTGAATCTGACGGCGCTGGCGGACTACGGGACGGTGGCCACCGCCATGCTCGCCCAGTGCGGCGCGCTGCAGGACCGCGTGGCCGTGCTGGACGTGTATGGCTCCGCCACCGTCACGCAGACGACCCTGCCCACCGTCATCTCCGACTACCGGGGCGTGCTGGGCAGCAAGTTCCTCAACTACGGGATGACGTACTTCCCCTTCCTGCACACCACGGTGCAGGAGCTGAGCGACTTCGACTACACCAACATCCAGACGGACGCGACGCTCAAGACCATCCTGCTGGCGGAGAGCGCCAACCTCTACACCAACGCGCCCTCGCGCAAGACGGCGGTGGACGCGGACATCGCCAAGATTGGCACGGTGACGGCGCCCGAAGACATCCAGGTCCTGAACCAGAACCTCACCGCCGCGCTGCCGCTCCTGACGGACATGCTGCGCATCATCTCCCGCAAGGACGACGTGCTTCCGTCCAGCGGCGCCATGGCGGGCATCTACACCTGGAACGACGCCAACCGGGGCGTGTGGAACGCGCCGGCCAACGTCAGCCTCACCGGTGTCACCAGCACCACGTTCAAGCTCAACAACGAGCAGCAGGCGGACCTCAACGTCCCGGTGGATGGCAAGGCCGTCAACGCCGTGCGCGAGTTCGTGGGCCGGGGCTCCGTCGTCTGGGGCGCGCGCACGCTGGACGGCAACAGCAATGACTGGCGCTACATCCAGGTGCGCCGCACCCTCACGTACGCCGAGCAGTCCATCAAGGCCGCGTTGGACCGCTTCGTCTTCGCCGCCAACGACGGCAACACCTGGGCCTCCGTCACGTCCATGGTGTCCAGCTTCCTCCAGGGGCTGTGGTCCCAGGGAGGCCTGTTGGGCGCCACCGCGTCGGATGCGTTCAGCGTGGAGTGCGGCCTCGGCAGCACCATGACGGCCCAGGACGTGTTGGAGGGCTACATGGTCGTCCAGGTCACCCTGCAGATGATCCGCCCCGCGGAGTTCATCGAGCTGACCTTCAAGCAGAAGATGGAAGGCGCCAGCGCGTAGCGCCCGCCGGACTTCGACGACTGATTCCACCCTTCACGAATTCACCGAGGAGCCGCCATGGCAGGAGAAGTCCAAAACGATATCTGGCCGTTGCCGAAATTCTATTTCTCCGTCCAGTTGGGGGACGACACGTCCGTCAGCTTCCAGGAAGTGGATGGCCTGGAGACGGAGACGCAGGTCATCGAGTACCGGCACGGCAACAACCCCAGCTTCTTTCCCATCAAGATGCCGGGACTGGGCAAGGTCGGCAACGTGAAGATGCGCAAGGGCATCTTCATCAACGATGCCCGCTTCTGGGATTGGTACAACGAAATCAAGATGAACACGATTGCCCGGCGGACGGTCATCATCAGTCTGCTGGATGAGCAGGGCGCACCGAAGATGACGTGGACGCTGAACAACGCGTGGCCCACGAAGCTCTCCGGCACGGACCTCAAGTCGGAAGGCAACGAGGTCGCCGTGGAGTCGCTCGAGGTCGCCTTCGAAACGCTCGTCGTCGCCGCGCCGTAATCACAGCCATCGCCATGTCCGAACCCTACTATCCGCCAGGCGCGTTCTACTTCAGCGTCTCCGTCCTCGGCTCCGCGACCCTGCTCGCGGCGGCGAGCGATTTGGACGCCTCCTTCCAGGAGATTTCCGGCATCGAGGCCCGCTGGGACACGGAGGACGTCACCGAGGGGGGCGAGAATCGCTTCACGCACAAGCTGCCCAAGGCCGCCAGGTACTCAAACCTGGTGCTCAAGCGGGGCGTGGTGACGCGGGACTCGTTCCTGGCGGAGTGGTTCGGACAGAGCGTGGGCTCGGGGCTGTCATTGCCGCTCCTGCCGCAGAACATCCTCGTGTTGCTGCTCAACGAGGATGGCCTGCCGCTGGTGGCGTGGGGCTTCATCAACGCCTGGCCGCTGCGCTGGGAGGTGTCCCCGATGAGTTCCCAGGAGAACCGCATCCTCACGGAGTCGCTGGAGCTGTCCTACAACTACTTCGAGCGCGTGAATCTGGGCAGCCCGGCCTCTGTCGCCGTCAAGCTGGCCCAGCTCACGTCCCGGCTGATGTGAGGCGCGCCATGGCCCTGGAAGTCAACGAGGTCGGCATCCAGATGAGCGTGCGGGGCGGCTCCGGCGAGGCGATTCCGGAGACGCCCAGCACGCCCGTGGGCGACTGCGGCTGCGACGACGAGAAGCAGGCGCACCAGAAGCTGGTGGAGGACTGCGTGCGCCGCGTCCTCCAGGTCTTGAAGGCGCGACAGGAGCGGTAGCGATGGGGTTCTCCGGCAGCCTCGAGAAGATGAACGTCATCGCCTACCAGAAGTCCGACTTCACGTCGGAGGTCGGCAGCTACACCGTTTACATCAATCCGGCGTCGTACTCGCAGACCTACTGCGTCAAGTACAACGACAACCAGACCCAGGGCAGCCCCGGTGGCTCGCCGGACTTCAACCGGATTCCCGCGGACACGGTGGAGCTGGAGCTGGTGTTCGACGGCACCGGAGTCGTCCCCAGTCCGCTGCCAGGACTGATGCCCTTCACCGACGACGGCATCGCCGAGCAGGTGTCCAAGTTCAAGAACCTGGTCTTCACCTACAACGGGAACATCCACAGCCCCAACTACCTGAAGCTGTCCTGGGGCACGTTCCTGTTCAAGTGCCGGTTGTCCAAGCTGAGCATGACGTACACGCTGTTCAAGCCGGACGGCACGCCGCTGCGCGCGCGGGCCAAGGGGACCTTCCTTGGCTACAACGACGAGGTGGAGCTGGCGCTCAAGGCGCGGATGAACTCGCCGGACCTGACGCACGTGCGCACGGTGCAGGCGGGAGACACGCTGCCGTTGATGTGCTTCCGCATCTACGGCTCCAGCACGCTGTATCTGGAGGTGGCGAAGGTCAACGGGCTGTCGGACTTCCGGCGGCTCACCGTGGGCTCGCAGCTGATGTTCCCGCCGCTGCAGGGGAGCCAGGCATGACCACGCCCTATCCGGAGAAGAACGAAGGGGCGCTGGCGACGTTCACCATCGAGTCGAACGGTGAGGTCATCCCCAAGACGTACCAGGTCCTCAGCGTGGACACGTGGCTGGGCGTCAACAAGCTGCCGCGCGCGAAGCTGGTGCTGTTCGACGGCAGCGCGTCCACGGGCCTGTTCCCCATCAGCAGCCAGGACATCTTCATTCCCGGGGCCAAGGTGGTCATCTCCGCCGGCTACGACGGCGTGAACACGCGCATCTTCAAGGGCATCGTGTCCAGCCAGGGCCTGGAGATTGACCAGTCCTCCGGCTCCAAGCTCGTGGTGGAGCTGACCGACGAGGCGATGAAGATGACGCTGGAGCGCAAGAGCGGCTTCTTCGAGAAGGTGAAGGACAGCGCGCTCATCCAGACGCTGCTGTCGCGCAACGGGCTGGCCAGCGACGTGACGGCCACGGCGGGCGTGCACGAGGAAATCGTCCAGTACTACGCCACCGACTGGGATTTGATGGTGACGCGGGCGCAGCTCAACGGCCTGGTCGTCATGGCGGACGGCGGAGAGGTGACGGTGGCGCCGCCCAACACCTCCCAGGCGCCCGTGCTGAACCTCACCTATGGCCGCTCCATCCTGGACCTCCAGGTGGAGATGGACGCCACCACCCAGCTCGACGCGTCCTCCATCAAGGGCTACACCTGGGACGCGGGCGCGCAGAAGCTCATCGAGTCCGGACCGCGCAGTGTCTCCGTGAAGGAGCAGGGCAACGTCACCTCCGCGGACCTGGCGAAGGTGTTCGGCGCGAAGAAGTTCGCGCTCCAGACGGGCGCGGAGCTGCAGTCCGCGGACCTCCAGGACTGGGCCTCCGCGGAGCTGCTCCTGTCGAAGCTGGCGAAGATTCGCGGCTCGGTGCGCTTCCACGGCAGCGCGCTGGCGCAGGTGGGGAAGATGCTGGAGCTGGGGGGCGTGGGGCCGCGCTTCAACGGCGTCGCCTTCATCAGCGCCGTGCACCACCACATCGAGGACGGGCGTTGGATGACGGCGGCGGACTTCGGCCTGTCGCCGCGCTGGTTCACCGTGGAGAACCCCGACATCGCGGCGCCGGACGCGGCCGGACAGCTCCCGCCGATAAAAGGGCTGCAGACGGGCGTGGTGCAGCAGGTGGCCAAGGACCCCGGCGGCGAGCTGCGCGTGCAGGTGGGCCTGCCGCTGCTCCAGGAGCCGAGCAAGGGCGTGTGGGCGCGGCTGGCGACATTCTATGCGTCCAGCGGCGTGGGGGCGCTGTTCTACCCGGAGGTCGGCGACGAGGTGGTGGTGGGCTTCATGAACGAGGACCCGCGCCACGCCGTCATCCTCGGCTCCGTGTACAGCAAGCAGCACGCGCCGGCGTCCGCGCCCGACGAGAAGAACACGCGCAAGGCGGTCGTCACGCGCTCCAAACTGGAGCTGTCGTTCGATGACGAGAAGAAGGTCATCGTCATCAAGACGCCCGGCAATCACATCGTGAAGCTGGACGACTCGTCCGGCGCCATCTCCATTCAAGACAGCAACGGCAACACCGTGTCCCTGTCCAAGGGCGGTATCGCCTTGGACAGCGGCAAGGACGTGAAAATCACCGCGAAGGGAAACGTCGCGGTGAAGGCGGGCGCCAACCTGACGCTGGAAGCCACGGGCAACGTCTCCGTGAGCGGCAAGCAGGTGGCGAACAAGGCGTCCGTGAGCTTCTCCGCCAGCGGCAATACCCAGACCGAGGTGAAGTCCGGTGGAATCCTCACCGTCCGCGGCTCGCTGGTGAAAATCAACTGAGCGCTGTCCCCGAAAGGTGCGCCCCATGCCTCCCGCCGCCCGCGTCACGGACTTCCATCAGTGCCCGATGACAACCCCCGTGGGCCCCGTGCAGGTGCCTCACGTCGGAGGCCCCATCGCCGGCCCCGGCGCACCCACGGTGCTGATTGGCGGGCTGCCCGCCGCGAAGGTCGGCGACATCGCCATCTGCGTGGGGCCACCGGACGCCGTCATGAAGGGTTCCACGACGGTGAAGGTGATGGGCCTGCCCGCCGCGCGGCTCGGGGACAAGACGGCCCACGGCGGCACCATCCTCGTGGGGTTTCCCACGGTGATGATTGGAGGCTGAGGCGCCATGGAGACCAAGGCCCCCTCGTTCCTCGGTACCGGGTGGAGCTTCCCGCCCACCTTCTCCCGGCGCTCCGGCGGCGTGCTCATGGTCAGCGATGACCAGGACATCCGCGAGAGCCTCTGGGTGCTCCTGTCCACCTCGCTGGGGGAGCGCGTCATGCTCCCGAACTACGGCTGCGAGCTGCGGCAGATGGTCTTCCGCAGCATCAACACCACGCTGACGCGGCAGATTCAGGACTACGTCCAGCAGGCCATCCTCTACTGGGAGTCGCGCATCGCGGTGGACGCGGTGACGGTGCAGCGGGATGCGACGGCGGATGGATTGTTGACCATCACCGTCTCGTACATCGTCACGCAGACGAACACGCGCAGCAACCTCGTCTACCCCTTCTATCTCCAGGAGGGCAGCATCCCGGTGCAGGGGCCCTAGCCCATGGCCCCGCCCGACACGAAGGTCGCCATCAACGACGCGCCCAGCCAGATGGGCCGCTGGCTGCGGGCCCTGGAAGCGGGGTATGCGCCGGTGGACGGGCGCACGCGCTCGGAGCTGCTCGACTTCGCGCCCCGCTTCGGCGCGCTCATCTACTTCTATGACCTGAAGAACACGCGAGACGGAGACTGGTCGGAGTTCTTCCTCGCGGACCCGGTGATGGTGCTCGCCTCCATCGACGCGCTGGATGCGAGCGCGGTGGAGGACCGCTTCCTCATCACCGCGCGGGAGGTGGACTCGGCGCGCAGCTTCGAGCGGGCCTTCACCACGCTGTCGGACGCCTTCCAGCTCATCCTCGGACTGGCCCGGCGCTTCGACCTCTGGTTGCGAGGCACGGGCCTGGGCGCGCAGGGCGAGCTGTCCCGGCTGCTTGGACAGGGCCTGGTCAGCGCCGTGGAGGGCCCGCTGTCCGCGGCGCTGCGCGCGCTGGTGAGCGCGGCGAAGGGCGCGGGGCTGCCCCAGGCGCTCGGGCGGCAGGTGCGGCTGGACACGGCCGGCATGCTGCCCATCTGGGGGCTGGAGGAGCTCGCCTCGGACGGCGCCAGCTACAAGGGCGCCACGAAGGAAGCGCGGGCTCGCGCGGCGGCGGCGAAGCTGGAGCCGTTGCTCGACCCGTTCCTCGATGCGCTGTCCCGACTCCAGGGCCTCACGGCCACCCTGCTGCCCGCGGCGCTCGCGACGGGAAACCATCCGCCGCACCTGGCGCTCTATCTGTCCTTCGTGCAGCTCTTCCGCACCGCGCAGGACACCGTCAACACGGTGTCGGGCCGGTACGCCGGCTTCTATCACCGCGACGTCCTGCGCCTGAGCCACCGCGCCGCGCTCCCCGACAGCGCGTACCTCACCTTCACCCTGGCCGAGGACGAGGAGGTGCGCGAAGCACTCGTCCCTCGGGGCACCCTCTTTCCCGCGGGCAAGCGTCCGGATGGGCAGGACATCCTCTTCGCCTCGGACACCTCGGTGGGCGTCACGCCCGCCACTGTCGCCCAGCGACTGGCGCTGCGCGTGCTGCGCGGGCCCCTGCTGCCGACGTCGCCACTCGCCAGCGAGGAGGACGCGCTCACCGTCGTCCAGCAGGTGCTCACGTCGCGGATGCCGCTGGAGCCGGAGCAGACCGACGCGGAGTCGACCTCCGACGAGCGGCTCCCTGGCTGGGCCACCTTCGGCGCGGTGAGCACGGGCGTGACGTCCACCACCGTCACCGTGCCCGCGACGCTCGGCTTCGCGCTCGCCTCTCGCTACCTGTTGCTGACGGGCGGCAGTCGCGTGGTGACGCTGGAGGTCCCCCTCGGTCCGGCCTCCGCGAAGCGACTGAGCACGCTGCTGACGGCGCTCGCCTCGGTGACGGGCCTGGACGCGCAGAGCGTGCTCCTCCAGGTGCTGCGCGAGTCCTTCACGCTCCAGGTCTCCACCGCCGAGGGCTGGCTCACGGTGGAGCGCTACGAGGCCATCCTCCCGCCACCTCACCCGGTGGACGGGACGCAGCCGTTGGTGCGCGGCTTTGGCCTCTGGTTCGAGCTGACGCCCTCCGCGCCCGCCGTGGTGCCCAATGGCGCCGCCCCCGCCGCGGACCTGCCCATGCTCCGGGCGCTCCTGAAGTCCGAGCCCGTCACGTTGAGGTCCGGCGTCGAAGTGCACCCCGTGTCGCTGCTGGACGCGGTGGACTTCTCCACGCTGGAGCTGCACGTCCGGGTCTCCGACTTGTCGGGCGTGAGCGTGGAGAACACGCAGGGGGAAGTGGACCCGAGCACGCCCTGGCCGCTGTTCGGCGCGTCACCCGTCGTCGGGTCCTACGTGCGAATCCGGCACACCGAACTCTTCGTCAAGCGGCCCGACACCCTGCGCCTCTCCCTGGACTGGTTCAACCTGCCCTCCAACTCGGATGGGTTTCACGGCTACTACCGTGACTATGTGGTGGGACCGGACGGCAAGACCTCGACCGACCTCTTCGACAACCAGAGCTTCCTCGCGGACCTGCGCGTGCTCCAGCCAGGCTCCTGGACGCTGCAACCGCTCGCATCGCCGCTCTCGCCCGTGTCCCCGCAGGGAGGCGTGGAGCCGTGGGACGCGGTGCGCGGCTACCTCTTCCGGACGAAGGAGGACTGCGCCAATCCCACGCCCGCCGCGCTGGGCGAGCTGTGCCAGGACACGCAACTGGAGCAGTTCGACATCAGCCCCAGCGCGCCGCCCGACTACTACGACCCCGCCACCAGCGCGTTGGAGCTGCGGCTGGCCGCGCCGTCCTATGCCTTCGGTGATTCGCTCTACACCGTCAACGTGCTCAGCGCGGTGCTGGGCG
This sequence comes from Myxococcus sp. CA039A, assembly GCF_013336645.1. NCBI lineage: Bacteria > Pseudomonadati > Myxococcota > Myxococcia > Myxococcales > Myxococcaceae > Myxococcus > Myxococcus sp. CA039A. The sequence goes on from NZ_JABUMQ010000001.1 coordinate 97,284, forward strand.
AGATTCCGGACCCGCTCGGCTGTCGCGCGAAGTGCCGGGGGAAGTGTGCGGGCAAGACGGGCAAGGAGTATCTGGAGTGCATCGAGAAGTGCCTCACCGAGTGCATGCAGCCTCCGAAGGACCTGAAGTACCCCAATCCTCCCTGGCAGCCCCAGCTCCAGAAGCTGAGCGTCCACTACTCGGCCCGCTGCACGTTGGACGACGCGCGCTTCTTCCACCTGCTGCCATTCGTGGGATTCCAGCAGGTGTCGTCCGACGCGCGGCGTCCCATCTCGCTGCTGCCGCGTTTCAAGGCGCCCGCCAACCTGTACCTGGGCTTCACGGGGCTGGACACGGCGCAGACGCTCACGCTGCTGTTCCAGTTGAGCGGCACCTTCACCGGCACAGGTGAGCCGCCCGTCGTGCGGTGGGACTTGCTCACGGCGGGGGGCTGGAAGGCGCTCGCGCCGTCGCAGGTCCTCTTCGATTCGACCGGAGGTTTCCAGGGCACGGGCATCCTCGCGCTGAGCCTTCCGGCTTTCAGCTCGCAGGGCAGCCACCTGATGCCGGCGGGGGAGGAGGCGGCGATTCAGTGGATGCGGGCCTCCGTGGCGGACGACGCGGAGTTGTTTCCTCGCACGCTCGACATCACGCCGCACGCCCTGCTGTCCACGCGGCAGGAGCCCGGCGTGGACGTGGACACGCCCGTGCCGGCCGGGAGCATCACCCTCTCGGTGCAGGAGCTGCCTGACATCGGGAGCATCTCCCAGCCGATGCCGTCCTTCGGCGGCCGTCCGCCCGAGACGCCTCGCACCTTCGAGGCCCGCGCCTCCGAGCGGCTGCGCCACAAGGAGCGCGCCGTGCTCGCGTGGGATTACGAGCGCCTGGTGCTGGAGCGATTCCCGTCCATCTGGAAGGTGAAGGCCCTGCCCGCCCATACGCCGCGCCAGTCCGGTGTGCCCGGCGCGGTGCTCGTCGTCGTGGTGCCCGGACGCGATGGGACGACGTCGGCGGACCCCACCGTGCCCCAGGTCACCTCGGACATGCTGGAGCGCATCGAGGGCTATCTCCAGGAGCGCACAAGCCCCTTCGCCCAGGTTCGCGTCGTCAACCCCATCTACGTACACGTCACCGTGAAGGCCCTGTTGGACTTCCGCGTGGGTGAGGACGTCGGTGCGAGCATCGACCGGTTGGACCGCGAGCTCGTGGAGTATCTGTCGCCGTGGTTCTACGACGCGTCCCGCGCCACGCGGCAGGGACGGTACGGCTCCGAGGCGGACATCTCGGAGTTCATCCAGACGCGGCCCTATGTCGCGGCGCTGCTGTCGCTGGAGCTCGGGCACACGCCTCCGCCCGAGACGCTGGAGTCCGACTGGTACTTCCTCACCTCCGCCACGCGGCACGAGCTGCAAGCCGCCGGTGCGCCCACCGCCGAGCCGTTGGCCGAGGGCTACTGAGCCTCCTGGAGTCCTTCATGACAGAGCCCGTCACCGTCAGCGCCGAGCCGCCCGCGAACGTGGGCATGAACTACGTGGCCCTCAAGGAAGAAGGCACCACGCTCGTCCAGGAGCTCTCCGGGAAAATCTGGACGGACTACAACGAGCACGACCCGGGCGTCACCACGCTGGAGCAGCTCTGCTACGCGCTCACGGAGCTGTCCTATCGGGCTTCGTTCCCCCTCGCGGACATGCTGCTGGACCCGGTGACGGGCCTCATCGAGCCGGAGCGACAGGGGCTCTTCCCCGCGCTCGACATCCTTCCGTGCAACCCGCTGACGGAGCGCGACTATCGCAAGCTCCTCATCGACCGGGTGCCCGCCGTCGGCAACGTCTGGCTCACGCCCGCCACGTCCGACGCGGTGCAGGGACTCTATGACGTCGCCATCTACGCGCCGGGCCGGGACGACTGCGCCACCGATGAGCGCTCACCCGATTCCATCATCAGCGCCGTTCGTCGCGTCTACAACCGACACCGGGGACTGTGCGAGGACCTCCGGACAGTCACCCTGCTGGAGCACGTGGAGGCCACCGTCTCCGCCGAGGCGAGCATCGACGAGAGCCGCACGCCCGAGGTCATCCTCGCCGGCCTGTTCTTCCGCATCGGGAACTTCCTCGCGCCGGAGCCTCGTCGCGAATCGTTGAAGTCGCTGCTCGACGCGGGCCGCACGCCTGACGAAATCTTCGAGGGGCCGCTGCTCCGCTACGGCTTCATCGCCGACCCGGAGCTCCAGCCCCAGGCGACGTCCATCGCCATCCAGGACCTGACCCGGGCGATGGTCCAGACGCCAGGCGTCACCAGCGTCCGCAACGTGAGCCTGCGCGCGGACGAGAAGGTGACGGTGGGCCCGGACGGCTCGCTTCCCGTGGCACCGAACCAGGTGCTCATCGTGGACGCGGGTGTTGACGCGAAGCGGGGCGGCTTCTCCATCCGCCTGTTCCGCAACGGCGTCGAGGTGAAGCCCCAACCCGCGCGCGTGCGCCGCGAGCTGGACCGCCTGTGGGCCGAGCAGCGCCGAACCTACCCCCTGGCGCCCCAGTACGAGGAGTACCTCGCCATGCCGAAAGGTCAGCGCCAGGACTTCCGCGGCTACACCTCCATCCAGACGCAGTACCCGATGGTCTACGGCATCGGCCCGGCGGGACTCTCCGAGGGCGCTCCCCTGGCGCGACAGGGACAGGCGCGGCAGTTCAAGGGCTACCTGCTCGTCTTCGAGCAGCTCCTCACCGACTTCTTCGCGCAGCTCGCTCACGTCCGGGACTTGTTCTCGAGCGACACGGAGCTGAGACAGACGTACTTCTCCCAGTCACTCGCGGACTCGGTTCCCGACGTGGAGCCGCTGCTCAAGCGGGAAGTCCCTGGCGAAGGCACGCCGGGCTATGCGCTCGGCCTCGAGGAGCTGGTCGCAAGCCAGGACCCCGTCATCGAGCGACGCAATCGGTTCCTCGACGTGCTGCTCGCGCTCTGCGGGGAGGAGCTCGACGACGACTCGGTGGCGAACGTGGCCTGGGAAGGACGCCCGGCGGCGGTGCAGGCGGAGCGTTTGATGGAAGCGAAGCTCGCGCTGCTCCAGCGCCTGGTCCAGAGCACGCATGGACGCGGACGTGGCATCGACTCCCTGGAGAGGCCGGGCCCCGGGAATGTCGCGGGCATGGCCATCAAGAGCCGCATCCAGCTTGGAATGAATGAGGCGGATGCACGGCCGCTCATCGACACGCTGGACGAGCACGGACTCGACCTCTCCGATTCGGGAGGGCCCGCGCCCGAGGGTCGCGCGCTCGCACGGTATGCGGACACCATCGAGGAGCGCTTCGCTCCCGTCCTGTCCCTGCCCGCTCCCGAGAGCCCGGTGGCCTCACCGCTGCGTGCCCAGGCGGTGAGCGGCCCGTTCCTGGGAGCGGCGAGCTCGCTGGAGAACTTCCGCGTGGGGACGTTGCCCGGGGAGTCCTCCGTGGCGCTGGTCTGCAAGGCGCCCTCCGAGGCCGCGTGGCACCTGGCGGGGAAGTTCCCGGATACCGGGAGCGCGGTGGCCCGTGCCCATGCGCTGGCCGAACAGGTGGGCTCGCTCAATCGCCAACGCTCGCAGCTCTACATCGTGGAGCATGTGCTGCTGCGGTCCGCTCGCCGTGACGGGGAGGACGCGTTCGCCTACGGCTTCACGGTGACGGCCGTCATCTCCACGGCGACCCAACAGTGGCGCAACACGGAGTTCCAGGCCTTCGCACGCGAGGTCATCCGGAGCAACGCGCCCGCGTTGGTGGTGGCGGACTGTCTGTTCCTCGGCCCGGCGCGCATGGCCGGCTTCGAGCGGCTCTATTGGGCGTGGAGGAACGCGCTCCGCCAGGAGGACTCGGCGGGGCTGGCCACGGCGTCGGCGCGGCTGAGGGACTTCCTGGAAGCGGCGACCCGTGAGTCCGAGGCGGCTCCCGCATGACGGGCTCGCGGCACCACATCCGGAAGCAGACGTTGCGCGTGGAGCTGGAGTCGGAGGCCCAGGCGCTCGTGCTTCAGCCTCGGCTGAGCGACTTCAATCGCAAGCGCCTGCTGGCCATCATCGAGCAGGTTTTCGACTCGGTGGATGTCCCGGGCCTGCACCTGCGCATCGACCGGTTGGATGTGGACCTGGGGACGGTGCCGCTCGACAACTTCGAGCAGGTGGTGGAGGAGCGGCTCACCGCGCGACTTCGCGAGGTCGTGGAGCAGGCCGTGCATGCTCGGCGCGTGGCTCCGGCCGAGGGAGAGCAGCCTCGGACCGAGGCGGAGGTGCGGCTGGAGCTGCTGGAGCATTACCTGTTGCACGGCACGCTGCCGTACTGGGCGCCCCGGGGCGCGGGGTTCTCGTTCGGTGCGCTCTTCGCGGAGGTGGCGCGGAGCGACCCCGAGGCCCTGGTGGTCCTGGTGGGCAGGCACGCCTCGATGGGGCGGGTGATTGACAGACTGGTGCTCCAGTTGGACCAGCGCTCCCTGGAGCGACTCATCACGCTCCTGGAGCCGAAGCACGCGGCGCTCCTCATCGACTACATCATCAGCCTCCAGGCGCTCCATCGTGTCGAGCCCGTGTTGCCCTTGAGTGAGCGTGGCTTGTCGCGGCTGCTGTGGTCGCTGACGCTGACGTATCTGGTGAAGGAAGCGGGGTCGCAGTTCAACCGCAAGAGCGCGCTGAAGCAGCTCCTGGAGGGTGTCGCCGAGAGCCAGGGCCTGGAGTATCCGGAGCTGCTCACCACGCTGGGCATCGGACTGGACCAGGTGCGCAAGCGGCACCCGGTGCTGGCCTCGCTGTCCTTCGTCATCGGGGAGCTGGTGCGTGAGCTGCCTCCGCCCGTGAAGGACGTCGTGGAGGTGGCGGAGCACGACGTGGTGGAGGAGCTGACGGTGCCGGAGACGGCGTCGGCTCGCTACGAGCTGACGGAGGCGCTTCGCTACTACCTTCAGCATGGGGTGTTGCCGTGGGGAACGCTCGTGCGCATGCCGGAGCTGACCGCGGAGCGGGTCGTGGCGACGCTTCCGGAGCTGCCTCGCTCGCTTCAGCGACGGGCGCTTGCGTGGGAACAGCCGGGAGGTTCTCTGACGCGGCTGGTGCGCGCGGTGCGGAGGATTCCGGAGGAGATACTGGCGAAGCTGCTCGTGCGACTGATGCCGCGCTCGGGGGATGAAGGGAGTCCCCTGCGTTCGGCGTTGCCGGTGTTCGTGGCTCGGGCGGAGGACAAGCCGCTGTTCTTCGCGCGGTTGATATCGGCGCTCCTCGATGGGAGGCCGGTGGACCTGGAGGAGCTGGCGGCGCCTCGTGCGGGGGCGTTCGCGGAGACACGGAGCGCCCCCGAGTCGGACCTCTCTCGCTGGGAGGCACATGCGCTCAAGTCGGCGCTGGTGAGTCGACTGCGCTTCGGGACTCGGACGGGACCGACGGTGGCGGAGTTGCTGGCAGCGCTCCTGGCGTCGTTTCCGGAGGACACTCGACACTTCCTGCTCGCGTTGCGCGATGTGGAGGCGCTGCGGACGGAGCTGGTCGAGCAGAGCGAGCCAGAGCTGCTCGAACGGGCGATGGACCTGTTGCGGCCCCGCGAGTCGGGAACGATGAGTGCGCTCCTGCACGCGCTGAATGCATTGCCGGAGAGAGTCCTTCCACGCGGCAGGGAGGGGGTGCGACAGGAGGTGTTTCACGAACTGTTGCTGTTGGGTGAGACCGCTCCGCTGTCACAGGGGTCATTCAGTCGGTTGCTGACGAGGCTGTTCGGGTCGGTGCTGCCTGACGAGGTTCATGGCTTCCTGCTCCGGACCGCTGTTGCCTGGGAGGCAGCGGGGCAACTTCCCGCGAAACAGGTTCAGGCGTTCCGCCGGGCGATTGAAGAGCTCGGTCCACGAACGCCGGGTGCTGTGAAGGCGTCGCAACCCGATGACGTGGACGCGGCTCGTGCCGGGGACGTGCGTCGAGTGGTTGAACGCACTGCATCCGTGTCACGTGAGCGTGTTTCCACCGAGGCGCTGTCCGAGACCGCCAGGGATGAGCAGCGGCCAGACACGGGCGTGGTTCGCGCTCGTCAGGAGACGACGGGTGATGACTCGGCCGATGAGGTGACTTCGCCCGAGGTCCAACGGAGCTCACGAGGACCGGGAAGAGAGACTGACTCCACGCGGTCGATGACCGTGGGCAGCGAGGGTCGCTCGGCGCCACCACCCACGTTCGACGAGGATGAGCCGCTGGCGTTCTCCGCTGGAGGCGCCCGGCATGCGCGAGCGACTGATGTCGATGAGCCACTTCTGCCGATTGAGGAGGGGAACGTCGCTCAAGCAGAGAGGTCTCTCGAGGGCGCTCTTCGTGGGCGCACATCTGGGTTGGCAGCGTCAGCCCCCGAGGCGGAGGGAATCGACAGGCCATCGCCAGGCAGGCTCATCTCCGAGACAGGAGATGAGGTCCAAGCTGATTCATCGCCCGCGACCCTGGGAACTGCCCAACGCGTCGAAGAGAGAGGTGAGTCCGCGCCTCCAGTGAGGGCGGGTAAAACCCCGGCTCCGTTTTCAACCGCGAGCCTTGGGTCTCCACGGCATGTGGACGCGGTGGCTGCGCCGTCGACCGTGGACCTCAAGCCGCCGTCCACGCATGAAGCGGAGGCGGAGCAGATTGCTCCACGGCACACGTATGAGGTGGCTGAGCCACCGACCAAGGGCCTCAAGCCTCCGCGCGCACATGAGGCAACTACGGCTTCGCCGACGACTTCCGCTGTACTTGTCGAGTCGGAACCTGCGAGTCGAGAGCCTCCACCAACGAACGAATCAACAGCAACGGTCACTCCACCGGAGCAGGCGAAGGCGGCTCCTGTCGATCCGTTGCTCGCGCACCTCGGGCATCCGCGAGTGCTCGCAGCAGATTCGGTGCTCGTTCCTCTGTCGGAGGGTGCAACCCGAACCGAGTTCCCACCTACGAGACTCGAGGGTTCACCAGCGCCCGAGGCAACCTCCACGCTCCTGTCCCCAATAGCGGGCGCATTTCCTTACGAGCTACCCGCCACGACTCTCGGGCACCCACGCACAACCGAGGCCGACTCAGTCGCCCCGCTCCCAACGGAATCAGACACAGGCACTGCCCAGCCACCATCCGCGAGTCTCGGACGTCCACGTGACTCTGAGGTCGCTTCAGCGTCCACCATTCCGAAGGCAGCTGACGCAGGAATGGCCCAGCCGCCACCTACGAGTCTCCATCCATCGCGCGAAGCTGTCCCGAGCCGCACGAGCACACAGCCGGATACTCGCACCGATGGCTTCATCCCGGCTCCATCCCAAGGCGCGGAGCACCGTCACTCCGTTGAGGATGCGCGCAGTCAGCGACCGGCGACACCAGATGCAGCCAACGCCAGAATACTGCGTGAAGGCTCCAGCTCTATATCCGATGCACCCATCCCGAGTTCGCTGACCCCCACTGCCTCACCCGAAGCCGGTGCATCTCAACGTTTCGCCCCGCCCTCCAGCCGCATAGCGGACGCGGCGAACGCCAGCGCACCGCGTGAAGGCTCCGGCCTCATACCGGATGCAACCAACACCAGCGCACCGCGTGAAGACTCCGGCCTCATACCGGATGAGACCAGCGCACCGCGTGACGGCTCCAGCCTCAGACTGGGCGCGACCAACGCCAGCGCACCGCGTGAAGACTCCGGCCTCATACCGGATGAGACCAGCGCACCGCGTGACGGCTCCAGCCGCAGACTGGACTCGACCAACACCAGCGCACCGCGTGACGACTCCAGCGGCAGACTGGACGCGACCAACACCAGCTCACCGCGTGACGACTCCAGCGGCAGACTGGACGCGACCAACACCAGCTCACCGCGTGACGGTGCCAGCCGCAGACTGGGCGCGACCAACACCAACTCACCGCGCGAAACCTCCAGCCTCATACCGGATGCGACCAACACCAGTGCACCGCGTGACAGCTCCAGCCGCAGACTGGACGCGGCCGGCTCCAGTGCACCGCGTGAAGGTTCCGGGCTCATATCGGATGCGACTACCGCCAGCGCTCCGCGCGAAGCCTCCAGCCGCATACCCGATGCGACCACCGCCAGCGCTCCGCGCGAAAGCTCCAGCCGCAGACTGGATGCGACCGGCGCCAGCGCACCGCGCGAAGACTCCAGCCTCACATCAGACACCCCCCTCCCGATATCGCGGTCCTCCGCTGCATCACACGAAGCCGGCGTACCTCAACGTTCTCCCTCGCCTCTTACGCGTGAGCCACCATCGGAGTCCTCCTCCGCGCCGGGCCGCGAATCCCTCACCGCCCCGCACGACACCTCGCGCACACAGGACGGCAACTCAGCGCCCGAACCACTTGACCGCCGCGACAGCCCGAACCCCGACGAAGTGGCGCCGCTCGACGCCAAAGCACATCCTCGTCCCTCGCGGCCCACGAACCTCCAGGGTCACGACGCACGCGAGGCCCTCTTCTCGTTCCTGCTCGCGGAGAGCGCGGACCGTTACGCGGGGCTCTCGGACGATGCCCTGCTGCGCCTGCTCCAGTCCCTCCTCGATGAATCGCCGGAAGTGCTTCACGGCTTCGTCCGACGACACGCCCACCGGAAGCGGCTTCAGGAACACTGGGCCCGCAACCTGCCGGACTCCGTCCTCTCACGCTTCAGCGCCATACTCGCACCGCACGTCCACGCGGCGCTCCTCTCCGCCACCGAGGTACTCGTCGCCGCCTGGCAGGAAGTCGCCCCACCCGGCACTCCCGCGCTGACGGAGCGGTCCGCCTTCTGGCGCTTCGTCCTGGAGTTGCTCGGCGAACGGCCCGGCGGAAGCCTCACCCTGGAACAACTCGTCTCCGCCTTCTTCGAGCACTTCTCCGCGCGCCTCCACACCGCCCAGCCCGGCCATCGCGACCCACGCAACACCGCCGAGCGACTGCTGGAGCGCGCCATCGAGCTGGCTCAAAACGAAGCCGTCCCGCGCCTCGCCGCCTTGCTCCGTCAGCGACGAGACGCCCTCGTCACCACGTGGACCACCACCACCCGCCCCGACTCGCGACTCTCCAACACCTCTCGCTCGCGGCCCGCGAATCCCTCGAAGGACTCTCGTCGGACAGCCTTCCGACTCAGCGAGGAGAAACACGGCGGCACACCCATCTACATCGACAACGCCGGACTCGTCCTCGTCAGTCCCTTCATCCCTCACCTCTTCCGGGAGCTGGGCCTGTCACGCGTCGACGACGCGGGAAAGACCCACCTGGACCCGGAGCCCGCCACGCGCGCGGTACACCTGCTCCAGTACCTCGTCGACGGCCGCACCTCCGCGCCCGAGCCGCTCCTCGTCCTCAACAAGATTTTCTGCGGCCTCTCCGTCCCCACCCCCGTCCCCAGCGGAATCGACCTGACCGAGCGCGAGCAGTCCCTCTGTGACCGACTCCTCAAGGCGCTCATCGCCAACTGGACCACCATCGCCAACACCTCCGTCGCCGGCCTGCGAGAGACCTTCCTCCAACGCGAGGGACGACTGGAGCAGCTCGACGACCGCTGGAAGCTCCAGGTCCAACGCAAGACGCTCGACGTGCTCGTCGACCAGGTCCCCTGGAGCATCTCCATCCTCACCCATCCGTGGATGCCTCAGCCCCTCTATGTCTCCTGGTAGCGACATGGACGCCCCCTCTCTCGATGCGAACGCCGCGTGCATCCGCGCCGAGGTCGCCTGGTTCAGCCAACTGCTGGACCTCCGCCTCAAGCAGCACGCCGGAGACGCTCCACACGAGTCCCTTCAGGACGCCCTCTCCCCCCCGCGCCTGCCGGAGCTCTCCGCACCCTATGCGGACGTCGTCCGCGAGTTGGAGCTCCCTCCTCCGGAGCGACTGCTCCTCATCCTCGCGTACCTGCCTCACATCCAGCCCGCGGTCCTGGACCCGCTCTTCATCCGCAACCAGGCGCTGGACCGCCGCTTCACCGAGTTCGGCGGACTGGTGGGCAGCTCCCACGGCGGCTTCCTCCCCACGGGTGAGACCGCGTTGTTCCTCCTCGCGGGAGAAGACCTCTCGGCGCGGCTCTCCCATCACCGCCTCTTCCATCCCGAGCACCCACTCCTCGCGCGACGCGTGCTGCGCCTGGAGCGCCGTCACCCGGACGAGCCGCCCCTGTCCGCCGCCCTCCAGCTCACGCCGGAGTACCTGGAGCGCCTCACCACCGGAGGTACCTACCAACCTCCCTTCGGCCCCGAGTTCCCCGCCCAGCGCCTCACCACGCTCCAGACCTGGGACGACCTCGTGCTCGATGGCCCCCTGCGAGAGGAGCTGGAGGACATCATCACCTGGGCGCGCCACCAGCGGACGCTGATGGACACCTGGGGCCTGCGCAAACAGCTCAAGCCCGGCTACCGCAGCCTCTTCCACGGCCCACCCGGCACCGGCAAGACGCTCACCGCCACGCTCCTGGGCAAGGCCACGGGCCTGCCCGTCTTCCGAGTCGACCTCTCCAAGGTCGTGTCCAAGTACATCGGAGAGACGGAGAAGAACCTCGCCAGCCTCTTCGACCACGCCCAGCTCCAGCGCTGGATTCTCTTCTTCGACGAGGCCGACTCCCTCTTCGGCAAGCGCACCGAGTCGCGCAACGCCAATGACCAGGCCGCAAACCAGCAGATCTCCTATCTGCTCCAGCGCATCGAGGACTTCCCAGGCATCGCCCTGCTCGCCAGCAACCAGCGCTCGCACTTCGACGAGGCCTTCGCGCGCCGCTTCCAGTCCATGATTCACTTCCCCATGCCCGGCCCCGCGCAGCGCCTGCGGCTCTGGGAGGCGTGCTTCCGCGACAAGCCCTTCCCCCTCGCGCCCGACGTGGACCTGCCCCGACTCGCGCGCGAGCACGAGCTGTCCGGTGGCGCCATCATCAACGTGCTCCGCCACGCCTGCCTCAAGGCCGTCGTCCGCACGCCCCAACAGATTCGCGCACAGGACCTCCTCCACGGCATCACCCGCGAACTCCACAAGGAAGGCCGCTACTCCCTCCCGGGACGATGAAATCTGCTTAACAAGTCTTCCTAGACATACCTTGATTGACGAATCAATCTACCGTTACGGTGGACGCTCCCCCTCTAGCCAGCAGTCCCGTGAGGTGCTCCATGGCGCAGCGTCTTGCCCCCCGGTTGCTCCGACTGCCGTCCCTCCTCCTGGCGTTGCTCGTCCCCTTCGCCGGGGCCGCATCCGTTCCCAATCCCTCCCCTGTCGCGCGCGTGGTGCTCGCGGCGGTGCCGACCACGGGCTTCCAGTTCGTCGACATCCCGGTCGGCAATGGCGTGGTGCTGAAGGCCAACTTCATCGCGCCGACGACGCCCGGCCCCCATCCCGCCGTCGTCTTCATCGCGAGCTGGGGCCTCAATGATTTGGAGTACCTGGCCCAGGCCAAGGCGCTGGCGCAGAAGGGCTACGTGGCCCTCTCGTACACGCCCCGGGGCTTCTGGGCCTCTGGTGGTGGCATCGACACGGGCGGACCCGCGGACATCGCGGACACCTCGCGCGTCATCGACTGGCTGGTGGCGAATACGCCCACGAACAGCGCGCGCATCGGCCTTGCGGGCGTGTCGTACGGCGCCGGCATCTCGCTCATCGCCTCCGGCTTCGACCCGCGCGTGAAGGCCGTCGCCGCGCTCTCTGGTTGGACGGACCTGGTGGCCTCGCTGTACGGCGGGGACACGCGCAGGCCCCAGGCGGTGGCCCTGCTGGATATCGCCTCGCGCCTGTTGGGCCGTCCCAGCCCCGAGCTGCGCACCACCATCGACAACTACTTCGCCAACCGCGACATCGAGGGCATCAAGAGCTGGGGCCGCGTGCGCTCGGCCGCCACCTACGTGGACCGCATCAACGCGAACGCGCCCGCCATCCTCATCGCCAACGCGTATGGCGACAGCCTGTTTCCGCCCAACCAGCTCTCCGCGTTCTTCGGCCAGCTCACCGGCCCCAAGCGCCTGGAGCTCGCCCCCGGGGACCACGCCGTCGTCGAGGCCACGGGCCTGCTCGGCCTGGAGAACCATGTGTGGACCAGCGTGACGCGCTGGATGGACCAGTACGTGGCCGGCATCAACACCGGCATCGGCAACGAGGCCCCCGTGGTGCTGCGCACCTATGACGGCGACGTGGAGGGCTACACGTCCTGGGCCGACGTGTCCTCGGGCACCCAACGTCACGCGCTCGGCGCCATCCGCCTGCTCGATGGCACCGGCACGCTGGGCGGCTCGTCCACGAACCCATCCCGGACCATTTTTGGCGGCTTCGACACCCACGCCGACGCGGGCGTCGCGCTGCTCACCAACGGGCTCCAGGCGCTGACGGGGATTCCTCCCGTGGTCTGGCTGCCGGGCGTCAACCGCCTCAACGCGGGCGTCTGGACCTCCGGGCTCTCCACGAACGCTGTCGCCATTCGCGGCACGGCCACGCTGCGGCTGCGCATCACCCCGACGACGGCGTCGGGCACCGTGGTCGCCTACCTCTATGACCTGGCCGGCGACTTCGGAGGCCTCATCACCCACGTCCCCCTGAGCTGGACGGGCGCCACGCCCGGCGCGCCGCTCGACTTGAACCTGGTGTTCCCCGCCACGGCGTACGACGTCCCGGCCTGGCACCGGCTCGCGCTCGTCGTCGACACCGAGGACCCGCTCTACTTCGACGCCAACACCACCGGCGCCTCGCTGGCGTTCAGTGGCCCGTCCTGGCTGGACCTGCCACTGCGCTAGAAATGCGCCCCTCCCTCCCGGACTCTTTTCGAGGAGTTCGGGAGGGTCTGCTTCCACCCGCCTCTGGCTGACCTGACACGTCAACGGCACGCGCATTGGCGTCCGGACGTGCCCTGACACGTCAGCAGGGGCTCTCGTCCTCCTGCCTACCGCCCACGACGCCCTGGCCCGGGGCGTGCAAATGTGCACTCACACACATTTGGTGGCTGAAGGCCGCGCGCGCTCCCGGTGAGCAGCGCGGACGTGGAGGAACCCTTGAATTCAAGAAGTCGTCATCCCCTGCTCGGAGGACTGGCCGTTCTCTGGGCGTTTTCCGCTCAAGCACAGGCCCAGCGAATCCCAAGCATCGAGCTGGAGCGATTGCAGCTCAACCCGGGCGCGAAGGACAGCCTCGTGCTGTCCACCGGCGACCTGTTGCCGGACGGCACGTTCCGCATCGCCCTCACGGCGCATTACGAGAACGAGCCGTTGGTGCTGCTGCGCAACGACCAGCGGCAGGGCACCATCATCTCGGACCGCATGACGGTGCACTTCAGTGGCGCCTATGCTGTGACGGACTGGTTGGAAGTGGGCGCGCAGGTGCCCATCGTCGCGCAGTGGGGGCCGGACACGAGCACGCTCGGCTTCGACACGCCGGACACCAGCTCGTTGGGCACGCCCTGGCTGCAGGTGCGCGCGGGCCTGTTGTCCGAGTCGCGCGGTGGACCGCTGGACGTGGGCCTGCACCTGGGCGCGGCGCTGCCCCTGGGCAGTGAGGAAGTGCTCACGAAGGACGACGGCTTCGTCTTCACCCCGCGCCTGGGCCTGGGCAAGAAGCTGGGCGACACCTGGCGCGTGGGCGCCGACGTGGGCGCGCTGGTGCGGACCAAGACGTACGCCCTCTCCCCCGGCGCGGACCCGCTTCGCGACGAGATGGGCGTGGAGATGAACGGCGGTGTGAACCTCACCGCCCACCTGTTTGGCCTGCGCGAGGAGCTCGTCGTGCGTGGCACGCTGCCCTTCGCGGACGCGCCGGAGTCCCTGGAGGTGCTGCTGGGTCTGCGCGCGCCGACGAGCAACGGCACCGAGTTCTACGTCATGGGCGGCCCGGGCTTCGGCCAGACGCCCGGCACGCCGGAGTTCCGCGTGCTGGCGGGCGTCAACTTCGGCCCTGGCAACACGCCGGTGGCGTCATGTGTCGCGGGCCAGCCCCACGACGCGGCCCGCTGTCCCGACCTGGACGCGGATGGCGATGGCGTGAAGAACCTCGCGGACCGCTGCCCGACGGCGCCGGGCCTCGCCCAGCTCAACGGCTGCGCGGACGAGGACGACGACAAGGACGGCCTGCTCAACCTGGCGGACCGCTGCCCGGCGAAGGCGGAGAACGTCAACGGCTTCGCGGACTCCGACGGCTGCCCGGATGACCCGGACACGGACGGCGACGGCCTGGCCGACTCCAAGGATACCTGCCCGCGCGAGGCGGAGGACCTGGACGGCTTCGAGGACACCAACGGCTGCCCGGACCCGGACAACGACAAGGACGGCGTGGCCGACGCGCGCGACGCCTGCATGAACGAGGTGGGCCCGAAGGAGAACCGCGGCTGCCCGGACAAGGACCGCGACGGCGATGGCCTCGTGGACCGCCTGGACAACTGCCCCGACGAGCCGGGCACGGAGAAGAACCACGGCTGCAAGCAGAAGCAGCTGGCGCAGATTGGAGAGGGCCAGATTCGCATCCTCGAGGCCGTCTTCTTCGAGAACAACCAGGACGTCATCAGCGCGCGCAGCCACAAGCTGCTCGACGGCGTCGCGTCCATCCTCTCGTCGCACCCTGAAATCGAGAAGCTGCGCGTCGAGGGCCACACCGACAACACGGGCAAGGCCGACTACAACCTGGACCTGTCCCAGCGCCGCGCCGAGGCGGTGGTGAAGTATCTGGTGGGCAAGGGCCTCAGCCGCGAGCGGCTGGAGTCGCAGGGCTTCGGCCCCGCGAAGCCCATCGCCGAGAACACCACCAAGCCCGGCCGCGCCAAGAACCGCCGCGTGGAGTTCCGCATCGTCGGTGACGCCGAGGGCGTCGAGACGAAGCAGGGCGCTCCCACCGACACCATCGAGAAGTGAGGCAGACATTCCATGAACACACGTGTCCCTGACCCCCTTTGTTCCGAGCCCGTGAAGTCCTCGCGCTCGGGGCTCTCCACCGCGCTCGCGCTCGCGCTCTTCACCGCCCTCACCGGCTGCGAGCAGAACACCCCACCCCCTCCCGTCGAGGAGTCCGTCCTGGTCAGCCAGGCCGCCGAGGTCGTCGGCGACGGACGCATCCAGCCCGGCGAGGAGTGTGACGACGGCAACACAATGAGCGGTGACGGCTGTTCCGCCACCGGCACCGTCGAGGCCGGCTATCTCTGTCATGTCCCCGGACGCGCCTGCTCGCTGGCGAGCCTGTGCGGCAACACCGTCGTCAACCCGGGCGAGGCCTGCGACGACGGCGACACCGCCGCTGGCGCCAACGGCTGCACCGCCACGTGCGACCTGTCGCTGTGCGGCAACGGCGTCTTCAACAACCGCCAGTGGCCCAACTTCGACCAGGAGATCTGCGACGACGGCAATCGCACCGAGGGCGACGGCTGCAGCCGCATGTGCGAAGTGGAGCCCGGCTTCGCCTGCGCGGGAACACCCAGCCGTTGTGTGAGGGCGGGCCTCGCCTTCTTCAACACCGGCGTGGACCAGAACAACCGCCGCCTGGAGTCCGGCGCGGACCCGCACTGGTTCTACCGGGGTGGCACGACGGGTGCCGCCACGGGCGTGCGCAACGCCCAGGACTGGCCGCAGGAAATCACCACGGCCCGCTTCATGGCGGCCCCCCTGGGCGCGCCCGTGTGCGTCTACCAGGACTTCATCATCCCCTCGACGACGAACATCGCCCAGTTCCGCATGCGGCTGGCCACGTTCAACGACAACGAGTTCGACAGCGCGGCCGTCAACGGCTCGCCCTTCACGCCCACCACCGTGAGCGAGCCCGCGGGCAACTCCTGGCAGAAGAACATCATCCGGGAGTTCGGCACGACGGCGGCCTGGCGCATCGGCCTCAACCGCATCGAGCTGTGCAACGAGAACGCGCAGTCGACGCCCAACGCGTTCCGCTACCTCTTCGTGGACGCCTACGACGACCGCTGCGGCGACGGCGCGGTGTCCCTGCGTGAGGAGTGCGACGACGCCAACACCGTCAACAACGACGGCTGCAGCGCCAGCTGCGGCATCGAGCCTGGCTACGGCTGCGCCGGCGCGCCCAGCTCCTGCGCGGCGACGTGTGGCAACGGCCTGCTCAACTCGGGCGAGCAGTGCGACGACGGCAACACTACCGTCGGCGACGGCTGCAACGCGTCCTGCCGTATCGAAGCCGGCCACGCATGCCCCACTCCGGGACAGGCGTGTGTCGCCACCTGCGGCAATGGCACCATCAACCCGGGCGAGCTGTGCGATGACGGCAATGGCCTGTCCGGCGACGGCTGCTCCAACTCCTGCCGCATCGAGAGCGGCTACGAGTGCGTGGGCCAGCCGTCCAGCTGCGCTCCGCTGTGCGGCAACTCGCGACTGGACTCCGGCGAGCTGTGCGACGACGGCAACACGAACCTGGGCGACGGCTGCTCCAACGCCTGCACCCTGGAGCTGGGCTACTCCTGTCCGACCGTGGGCCAGCCCTGCGCGAAGACGTGTGGCAACGGCACGGTGAATCCGGGTGAGCAGTGCGACGACGGAAACCTGAACCCGGGCGACGGCTGCGCCACCGAGTGCCGCGTGGAGTCGGGCTACTCGTGCAGCAGGCCCTCCAACGGGCCTTCGGTGTGTGCCCCGACGTGCGGCAACGGCACGGTGGACGCCAACGAGACGTGCGACGACAACAACACCACCGCCGGTGATGGCTGCTCGCAGGGCTGCGGCGTGGAGCCAGGCTACTCCTGCTCCAACACGCCCTCCGACTGCGTCACGCTCTGCGGCGACGGCATCACCGCCGGCAGCGAGGCGTGTGACGACGGCAACATGACGGACGGCGACGGCTGCACCGCGTGCGCCGTGGATTCCGGCTACAGCTGCCCGCCCCCCGGCAACGCCTGCTTCAACACCTGCGGCAATGGCACCATCAACTCGGGCGAGACGTGCGACGACGGCAACAAGCTGAGCGGCGACGGCTGCTCCGGCATCTGCGCCCAGGAGCCGGGCTACAACTGCAGCGGCTTGCCCTCCAGCTGCGCCACCACCTGCGGCGACGGCGTCGTGGCCGGCTCCGAGGTGTGTGACGACGGAAACCTGAACAGCGGTGACACCTGCTCGCCGCGCTGCCTCTGGGAGAACGGCCAGCCCTGCGCCGCCTCCGGCGTCTGCGAGAGCGGCACCTGCAATCCCCACACGGACGTCTGCGTCACCGCCAACGTGTGCGGCAACGCGATGCTCGACAACGGGGAGCTGTGCGACGACGGCAACACCGCCAACAACGACGGTTGCTCGGCCACCTGCGCCATCGAGGCGGGCCACGGTTGCACCGGCAACCCCTCCGTCTGCGCCGTGACGTGCGGCGACGGCATCAAGGCCGGCTCGGAGGCCTGTGACGACGGCAACACGGAGGCCAACGACGGCTGCTCGGCCACCTGCACCATCGAGGCGGCCCACGGCTGCAAGAACACCGAGGTGCGGGTGTTCTTCACCCGGCAGGGCAGCAGCCAGTGCACCCAGGTGTCCAGCATCGACGAACCGGAGCTGGCCGCGGGCGCCATCCAGGCACCGCTCACCGTGCCGGGCCGCTACCGCGTCGGCTACGTCTCCGGAGCAGTGAGCTACTCCGGTGGCACCAACTGGTACCCGGGCATCTTCGGCTTCAACCACACGTCGGGCACGGGCGAGCAGCGCTTCTCGCTCGGCTTCGTCCCGGCGGGGGGCCCCCCGTCCACCACCCGTGACGCCGCGATGGAGCTGGGCTTCCCGCTGCGCCGCGACTTCGACGCGGCCTCGGGTGACGTGCGCCTGGCGCTCGTCGACACCGACTGCGCCTTGAACAACAACTCGGAGACCGCGGTGGCCTACCGCGTGGACTCGCTGTCCATCTGCCAGCTCATCCCCGTGCTGACGGACCCGACTCCGGGCGGCGTGTCGAACCCTGTCATCGGTGGCACCGGCTCGCCGGGCTCCACCATCAACGTCTACGTCGACGGCAGCCCCACCCCGGCGTGCACCGCCGTCGTCGACAACAACGGCCACTGGACGTGTGATTTGGGCAACATCCCCGAGGGTCCGCACTCGGTGGTCCTCACCTCCACCGAGGTGGGCGCCACGGAGACGGCTCCGCCGGTGGACATCATCATCAACAGCGGGCCGCCCGCCGCGCCCGTCATCACCGGCCCCGTGAATGGCTCCACCACGACTGACTCGACGCCGCCCCTGAGCGGCACGTCCGAGCCGGGCACCACGGTGACGGTGAGCGAGGGTGGCACGGTGCTCTGCACCGCGACCGCCGACGCCGCCGGAAACTGGAGCTGCACGCCCGCCACGCCGCTGACGGACGGTCCGCACACCATCACCGCCGTCGCCACCGAGGATGCGGGCAACCCCAGCGCGCCCTCGGCCCCGGTGACCTTCACCGTGGACACCACGCCGCCGGCCGCGCCCGTCATCACCGGCCCCGCGAACGGCTCGGTGCTGGACACGTCCACCCCGGCCATCTCCGGCACCTCCACGCCGGGCTCCACGGTGACGGTGCGCGAGGGAGACACCGTGCTGTGCACGGCGACCACGAGCGCCACGGGGGCCTGGAGCTGCACGCCCGCCACGCCGCTGGCGGACGGCACACACGCGGTCGTCGCCAACGCCACGGACTCGACAGGCCTCACGAGCGCGCCCTCCAATGTCGACACCTTCCGCATCGACACGCAGGCGCCGGACACGTCGTTCGGCCGCGGTCCTCCGGCTCGCACCGGAGACCCGGAGGCTCCGTTCGCGTACGCCTCCAACGAGGGCAGCGTGACGTACGAGTGCAGCCTGGACGGCGGCCCCTTCATCGCCTGCCAGGAGACCTACGACGTCAACGACGGTGACCACACCCTGCGGGTGCGCGCCACCGACGAAGCCGGCAACGTGGATGCCTCCCCCGCCGAGTACCGGTGGACGGTGGTGAACACGCGCGCCTTCGCGGGCGGCGGCTGCAGCGCGGCCCCGGCGACGTCCTGGCTGCCCCTGCTGGCGCTGCTGGGTCTGCGCCTGCGCCGCAAGCAGCGCCGCTAGCGACGGTTTTCCGCCGGGGGGTCCACATCCCTTCCCCCAGTCCCCGACCCCGGGGACTCGTGGACCCCCCGGCGGATCTCCCCGTAAAACCGCGCAACCCCGTATGCTGGGGGCCGTGGACATCGCGGGGAAGAAGCAGGAGACGTTCGAGGAGGAGCTGCTCCTCGCGCTGGACGAAGGGCTCGTCTCCGCCGAGGAGGCGGCCGCCCTGCGCGAGGAGGCGCTCGGCCTGGGACGCAGTCCCCTGGAGCTCCTGAGGGAGCAGGGGCGCCTGGGCGAGCACACGCTGGCCGAGCTGCGCGAGGAGGTCTCCCGGGAGCTGGGAGGCTCCGGTGGGCAGAGCCCGCAAGAGGCCGCCACGCTGGACCCGGACACGCCCATGGTGCCCCCGCCGGCCGCCCCCGCGTCCACCGACTCACACGCGGAGCCGTCCTTCCCCGTGCCGGACTGGGACCGCTACCAGCCCGTGCGCTTCCTGGGGCAGGGCGGCATGGGGCAGGTGTTCCTGGCGTATGACCCGCTGCTGCGCCGCAACGTCGCGCTCAAGTTCGTGAAGGGCGGAGACCCGGAGCTGGCGCGCCGCTTCCTCTCCGAGGCCCGCGCCCAGGCCCGCGTGCGCCACGAGCGTGTGTGCGAGGTGTACGAGGTCGGCGAGGTGCAGGGGCGCGGCTACATCGCCATGCGCTACGTGGCCGGCCAGTCCCTGGGCCAACTGGCGCCGTCGTTGACGCCAGAGCAGAAGGTGCTGGTGCTGCGGCAGGCCGCGGAGGGAGTGCACGCCGCGCACCGCGCGGGACTGGTCCACCGGGACATCAAACCCGGCAACATCCTGGTGGAGCGCACGGAGGATGGCGACTTCGCGCCCTTCGTCATGGACTTCGGTCTGGCGCGGGACTGGCGCGAGGAGGGCGGACTGCACGGCGTGGTGATGGGCACGCCGCACTACATGGCCCCCGAGCAGGCCAAGGGCGACACGGCGCGGTTGGACCGGCGCGTGGACGTCTACGGCCTGGGCGCCACGCTGTACCTGTTGCTCACCGGACAGACGCCCTTCCAGGGCACCCGCGAGCACGACATCATCACCCGGCTCCAGACGGAGGAGCCCCGGCCACCGCGCGCGGTGGACCGGGACATCCCCCAGGACTTGGAGGCCATCGTCCTCAAGTGCCTGGAGAAGGACCGCTCGGCCCGCTACGACTCGGCGCGAGCGCTGGCGGATGACCTGGAGCGCTTCCTTGGCGGAGAGCCGGTGCAGGCGCGGCGCGGCCTGGGCTACCGGCTGCGCAGAAAGGCGCGCAAGCACCGCGTGGCGCTGAGCGCGGGCCTGACGGCGCTGACCGTGGTGGCGCTGGCGCTGGGGCAGGCGGTGCTGGCGCGAAGCGAGGTGGCCGAGCGCGAGCGGCTCACACGCAGCTTCACCGAGCGCGTGGAGCGCATCGAGGCCGCCGCGCGCTATTCGTTCCTCTCGCGCCTGCACGATACGCGCGAGGACCGCACCGCCCTGCGCGCCAGCATGGACGCGCTGGAGGCCGAGGTGCGGGAGGCGGGTGAACACGCGGTGGGCCCCGGACACTACGCGCTGGGCCGCGCGCTGTTGGCGCTGGGCGACGTGGAGGGCGCGCGCCGGAAGCTCGAGTCCGCGTGGGAGCATGGCTACCGCGAGCCTCGCGCGGCCTGGGCCCTGGCGCTGGTGCTGGGAGACCAGTACCGCGAGAAGCTGCTGCTGGACGTCGAGCGGCGCAGTCCCGAGCAACGCGAGCTGCGACGCCGCGAGTTGGAGCAGCGCTATCGGGACCCGGCGCTGGCGTACCTGCGTCAGGCCGAGGGGCCGGATGTCCCGGCGCCACCGCTGTACGTGAAGGCCCTGTTCGCCTTCCACGAGGGGCGCCACGAGGAGGCGCTGGCGCACCTGGAGGCGATGAGCCACACCCAGCCCTGGTTCTACGAGGCGCCGCTGCTGCGCGGAGACGTGTATCTGGCGCGCGCCATGGGGCGCTGGCACCAGGGGGACGGCGTGGGCTCGCAGGCGGACCTGGAGGCCGGACGGCGCGCGTACGCGGCGGCGATCGCCACGGCGGAGAGTCAGCCCGACGGCCACTACGCCCTGGGGCGACTGGAGCTGGCCGCGCTCGTGATGGAGCTGTACGGCGCGGGCAACGTGCTGCCGCCCTACCAGCGGGGCCTGGAGTCGCTGGACTACGCGCTCACGGCCGCGCCGGACCATCACCGCTCGCTCATCGTGCGCTCGCGGCTGTACCGGCGCCTGGGCGAGCAGCACTCCAACCAGAACACCGACGACGTGGAGATGCTGTTCGGCAAGGCCATCGACGCGGCCCAGGCCGCGCTGAAGCTTGCGCCCCCGAGCGACCGCGTCACGCTGGAGCTGGCCATCATCCACCGGCTGTGGGCCCGCCACCGCCAGCGGCTGTCGCAGGACCCGCGCGAGCAGCTCGGCCTCTCCATCGACGCCCTGGAGCGGCTGGGCCCCGAGGAGCGCGACTATGCCTTCCACGCCAACCTGGGCCTGACGCACCAGGTGTGGGCCGACTACGAGAGCGAGCACGGGGAGGATTCGCTCGTCCACCAGGGCAAGGCCATCGACGCGTACCTCGCCGCCATCCGCGTGAGGGAGAACCAGGCGGACGCGTGGATCAACCTCGGCAATTCCTATCGCGCGCGGGCGGCCATCCCCAGCGCCCCGGACGCCTCGGGAGATTTGACGCGGGCGATGGAGGCCATCGAGCGCGCGCTCACGCTCAACCCGCGCAACGTCATGGCCTGCTTCCAGGGCGCGGACGTCTCCGAGCAGCTGGCGCGCTGGCGACAGGAGCACGGGCAGGACCCGGAGCCGGACCTGGAGCGGGCGCTGGCGCTCTACCGGCAGGGCCGGGACATCAACCCCAAGCTGCCACAGCTCCACAACGGCCTGGGCGCCGCGCTCCTCGCGCAGGCCGAGCAGCGCTGGGAGGACGGAAAGGACGTGGGGGCGCTGCTGACCGAGGCGCGCAAGGCCTTCGAGCAGGCGCGCGCCGTGGCCCCGCAGCAGGCCTTCGCCTACAACAACCTGGGCGAGGTGGAGGCGGTGCGCGCGGGCTTCCTCGTCGCGCGCGGGGACGACCCCGGCCCCAGCCTCAAGGCGGCGAAGGAGGACTACCGCCGCGCGCTGGAGCTGCTCCCTGGCGACGCGGACCTGTGGACCAACCTGGCGCGGGTGCATGTGCTGTGGGCCACCCACGCGCTGGCGCGAGGGCGCGACGTGGGCCCGGACCTGGCCCAGGCGGAGGAGGCGCTCGCCCGCGCCCGCGAGCTCAACCCGAAGCTGGCCTATGCGTGGCGCTACCAGGGCGGCGTGCTGGACGTGCGCGCCCGCGACAAGGCCCGGCGAGGCACCGCGAAGGACGAGGACTTCCAGCAGGCCGCGGAGGCGCTCGCTCACGCGGTGGAGCTGGCGCCCAGGCGGCACGAGTACGTGCTGGCGGCCGGGGAGCTGCAGCTCGCGTGGGGGCGCTGGAAGCAGTCGCAGGGAGAAGACGCGACGCCCATGCTGACGCGGGGGTTGGAGCACGTCGCGCACATCGTCGCGGCGCGGCCGGCGTGGGCGAAGGCCCTGCTGTTGCGCGCGGGACTGCGGCTCGCGCTGGCCGACAACGCGCCCACCGAGCAACAGCAGGCGTGGCGCGTGCAGGCCCGAGAGGACGCGGAGGTGGCGCTCTCGCGAAACCCCCACCTCGCGCCGGGCTGGAAGGGCAGGCCCACCTCCGACTCGGAGC